>WRCR01000177.1 GCA_009783865.1 Planctomycetaceae bacterium
AACTGCAATTTGCCGGCAAGGTCCCCAGAAAGCACAGTTTGAAAAACGAATCGCACCGCGGTTTGTTTCTTTGATGCGAATCATAGTCGGTTCGGGTCCGTGAAAAGAAACAAATTCGCCGTTAGTTATCAGAATACCAAACGGAGCGGACTGTTCTACGACAAGAGCAGTATAACAATCATCTGCGCCGATGCCTAAAAAATTGCCGTTGCACACGCCGTTCTTCGTTTCGATGAATTTGTAGCCGACTTTGTAGCCGAAACAAAACGTGTTGAGGACGTAATGCCAATCCGTTCTTCCGAAAACAAAACCTTCACCGTTTTCCATTTGCCATTTGAACAGTTTCGGTTTCATACTCCACCATGGATTCCAATGGACGTTTTCGATTCTTCCGATGTCATAAATCTGGTCAACGTAAATGCCGAGCCGCAGCGGCTGTCCTGATATATTCCGAATGAGATGCCGCTCATTTTCACCGGCATCAATTCCTTTGTACGGATTAAGCAGTTCGCAATCGAGTATTGCCGGATTCTTGCCCCGCATAGCGGCTGCCCATGGATACGGTGTCGGTTCGTCGTCTTCTTTCTGGTCTGGATAGTAAAGGCAAACGCCCTTCAAAGTGCTGTTTGTATTGAGTGTGATAAACGGCGGCTTCGACTCATCACCAGCATTACCGCAAACGAGGAATGTTGTGCCGTCATCCGTTGGTTTTATCATACCTCTATCACGTACACCATTATGTGACGGTACCGATTCCCAAACGCCTTTCAGGGTGACACCGGCGGGAACGTTTAGTGAACCGTTAAATCGGTAATTGCCGCGGGGAACGAAGACGGTTTGTGTATCCGCTGTTGCGGCTGCGTCCAATGCTTTTTGGAAAGCGGCGGTGTTGTCGGTTTGCCCGTCGTTGACTGCGCCGAAGTCCTTAACGTTCAACGGCAGTTGGGCGTTGACTACCGCGGCAAAAACGGAAAGCAAAAGAAAAGGAAATAATAAATTTTTCATTGTAATACAAACGGAGGCGAATTGAAACAAAAACTACAGATATTCATTTTAACGTGAACTGTATTGAAATTCCACCGCTTGGCGGACGAAAATTTAGCGGCGGTATCTAATACTGCCGGTTTCCTGCTTGTTTTTGATGCGCAAGTAAGGTATAATCTCGACATGTATTAATAATCATGCCGTTGAATACCGCAGCATTATGGATTTTTTAGCCCCGATTATCAGAAACATTATCGCTCCGCTTTGGGCAGCGCGGGAAGGCAGTCCGTATTTGAAGTATTACAAACAATTGCTCAAAACGCAGTACGACCCGACGGAAGTCGTCAGGCAGCGGCAAACGGAGAAATTGAAAAACATAGTTCAGCATGCTTACAAGACCTGCAAGTTTTGGAAAGAGCGGTTTGATGCCGTCGGTGTTAAACCGGAAGACATACAGCAACTTGAAGACCTGCACCGATTGCCCTTGCTGACTAAAACCGATTTACGCACTCGTCTTGATGATATGATTTCATCGGACTATCCCGATAGAACGAAATTAAAAGCAAACGAAACCTCCGGTTCGACCGGCGTTTCAGTTGTTGTCTATACCTGTGAAGCAGATGACCAAATCAAGCGCGGTCTCGGCGTACTGCGTAATGAATGGTCCGGCTGGCGGTTCGGTGAACGAATTGCCTCGCTTTGGACGATAACACCGAAACCGTTTCGCTTCCGCAGTTGGCTGCGCACTACACTGCTGACAAGACGTTATGTTTTTCTCTACACGCTGAAGATGGACGAAGATTCTATCAACAAATTTGTTGATACGATAGTCAAGTATCCGCCGTCTATGATTTTCGGACATGCTCATTCGTTCTATCTTCTTGCGGACTTTTTGAAGAAACGCCGACCGAAAATTAAAATACGTCCGAAAGGTATTATTACCACCGCAATGGTTTTGCACGACCACGAAAGAACGACAATCGAGGAGGCGTTTCAATGCAAAGTATCGAACCGCTACGGCAGCGAAGAAGTATCATTAATAGCAAGTGAATGTGAAGCACATGAAGGTCTGCACATCAGTCCTGACACGCTGTATGTTGAACTCATTGATGCTAAGGGTGAACCTTGTCCGCCGCTTGTTCCTGGACGAGTCATTGTTACGGACTTATGCAATACGGTGATGCCGATGATTCGCTACGAGATTGGCGATACGGCGGTTTGGTCGGACAAACCTTGTTCCTGCGGACGGACCGCACCATTGTTTTTACGTATTGAAGGACGCGTCGCCGATTATGTTGTCACGAAACGGGGAGAATATATTTCCGGCATCTCGCTGACTACGTTCTTTGCCTGCGAACTGCCCGGTTTTGCCCAGTTTCAAATCGTTCAAGAAGAGATTGACCGGTTCACTTTCAATCTGGTTAAAGGTGAACAATTTTCGGAGCAAAGTATGGCAGACCTTGACCGTTTAATCAAAGACCGCTTCGGCGATGATGTCCGATATGAATGTTGTTTTATGGACAACATTCCGCAGGAAAAAAGCGGCAAATACCGGTTCTGTATTTCCAAAGTCGAAAAGAAGTTTGATTAACCCGCTGTTCAAAAGCACTTAATTCTAAAACACAAAAAATGATTACCAGTTTTCAAGCAATGGTTGAATCCGGTTTATGCAAGGCGGATGACCCGCATCCTGATTCTGCCGTTAAATTATCCGACCATCTTCTTTCGTTAATTGACAAAGACGACCCGGCGCGCTGTCCGATAGCGAAACAGTTTGTTCCGAACCCAATGGAACTGAAAGTTCTCAAGGGCGAAGAGTGGGATTCTCTCGGTGAAGAAGAACGCGGTGCCGGAAACGTACTGTTTCAAAAATATCCGAACCGCTGCGTTCTTTACGTAAGCGGTTTTTGTGCCGCCTTTTGCCGCTTCTGCACCCGAAAGCGGCGTGTGGAAGACGCAACTAAAGACAAGGACAACGATTACGAAGCGGCGTTTGAATATCTGCGGGAACATACAGAAATTGATGACGTTCTTGTTACCGGCGGAGACCCGATGATGCTGACACCGTCCAAACTCGAATTTTATCTTCGCCGTCTCAATGAGATTCCTTCTGTGCGCTGTATCCGAATTGGGACGCGGATTCCGATTTCCGACCCAAATCGGGTCACGGACGAACTTTGCCGTGTGATTGCCGAAAACGGCGTGAAGTTTGTCAACTGCCAATTCAATCATCCGAAGGAACTTTCACCGCAAACGGTTGAAGCCCTATCGAAAATGCGGCGGCATGGAATCAGTATGAACAATCAGACCGTTCTTTTGAAAGGCGTTAATGATGATGTCGAAACGATGCGTGAACTTTGTATGAAATTATATCAACTCGGAGTGCGTCCGTATTACATTTATCAGTGTGACCTGATACCCGGCTTGAGTCATTTCCGCACGACCATCACGAAAGGTAGGTTCATTCATTCCCGGTTGCGCGGCTTCATAAGCGGAGTGGCAATGCCGTTTTACATTGTGGATTTGCCAGCCGGAATGGGAAAGGTTCACTGCACGCGGGATAACTTCGTCGAGTTTGACCCGGAAATCACGAATCAGGGACCCGGTGTTGCGTTTGACACGTCCATTAATCCCACGCTGGAATATCCGGTGCGGAAGTTTTTCAATTATCAGAACAAGTCGTTCCTGTATGATGAGCGGGAGTTTTGCCCCGAAGATATTGAGGACACCGCCCGTATGCTGCTTGATGCGAAAAAAAGACAATAACTAGAATACGTTTATTTATGGCGGATAAAGCGGCATTTCTCAAACATACACTCATATTCGGAATCGGCGGAACGCTCGCACAAATTGCACCGTTAATTCTCTTTCCGCTCTACATGAATTATCTCTCACCCGCCGACTACGGGACACTTGATGTTATCGATCAGATTACATATCTGATTAACATTACATTTATGGTTAACGGTATAAGTTTGGCAACTCTCACCTTTTACAGACAGGCAGGTACCGAAGAAGAACGCCGCCGGGTTGCCGTAACGTTATCCCTGTTTTTGTGGGGCATCATCTCTATTGCAATACTTATTGCCATTTGTTTTGCAGGTGCGATTGACTTGTTTCTGAAAACAGGAAATCCCCGTCTTCTTGCCTTCGGATTGAGTGTTGCTCTTCTCGACCCGCTGCTCGGTATTCCAATGATGCTGATGCAGGCGCGTTTGGAGTCCGTCCGTTATGTTCTAACTTCGTGGACGACAATGTTCGTGCGGGTGGGACTTAATGTTTTGTTTCTCGGCGTGTTTCACTGGGGCATCTGGGGTGTCTACATGTCTTCGCTGATAACAATCGGAACAATGAGCATCGTTCTAACATATCGTGAATTCACTATCGGTTCGATGCGTCCCGACTTTTCCAAATGGAAGGAAGTACTGAAATTCTGTCTGCCGTTTATCCCGACTAGTATCATTGCTTTCGTTTATGAAAATGCCGGTCGTTTTGCCATTATTCAGTTCAATCCTTATGGAACCGCAGAGGCAGCACTGGCTGCGATAGGAGTGTATGCAATGTCGCGGAAGCTTGTCAAAATGGCCGGTTTCGGGACAAGACCATTGATGCAAGTATGGATGTCCACGATGTATGAAGTAAAAAAGCAAGACGATGCCGCTTCTGTCTTCGGTCATTTTGCCTTGCGTATGTTATGCGTTCACTCATTTTTTGTTCTCGGTATTGCAACTTTTGCTTCCGAAATTATCAGGGCGGTTTGCGACCCGAAGTACTACGAAGCCGTGCATTTGGTTCCGGTTTTTGCAGTTGCGGCACTCATTACTACTTTCGGCTCGAATATGGAACAAACCTATTATATCGAAAGAAAAACATATTGGAAACCGCTGATTGTGACTATTGCCCTAATCAGCACAATGATATTTTTACCGTTACTCTTCAAATATGGAATCTTCGGTGTAGCCCTGACAGCAGCAATCACAACGTTCATATCGTCTGTTGCAACGTATCTGACAACGCAGCAGTTTTTTAAGGTGCGTTATCCCTTCGGCAAAATCTTTCTGCTATTGACAATGACCGCCGGATTTTACGCCGTCAGTTGCTGCTTCGGCAATGCAGTTACGCTGGGAAATATAACGTTTGAAGAACTATCGAACTTGTCGAAATGGAATCGGGTTGTATTTTTGTTCCTGCACATCGACTGGCTGATTGTTGCCGTAAAATTTGCAATCATCGGTATCTGGTGTTTAACGCTGTGGAAGTCCGGTATCCTATCCGACAGTGACAAACGATTTGCAGTGCAATCGCTCAAAAAGATTAAAGATAAACTTTTTCGGCGGCGTTAAT
Source organism: Planctomycetaceae bacterium (assembly GCA_009783865.1). Lineage (GTDB taxonomy): Bacteria > Planctomycetota > Planctomycetia > Pirellulales > Thermoguttaceae > WRKP01. The sequence continues at coordinate 5,329 of WRCR01000177.1, forward strand.
CTATTCGGTACTGCGGAACGATTTTTCCGTTTCACGAAACATTCGGTCGATGCGCCGCTGCACCGCGGGAATATCCGAGCGGAAATGCAGCCGCCCTTGTTCCAATTCCAATAGAAAACGTTCCTTGCGCTTCAAGTTCATCATATCATTCTGTACTTTGCTGCGTTCTTTTCCATCAACTTTAGTAAGACGTTTTTCCAGAATAATTTTTTTCGCTAATGTATCGATAAACTCGTCCTGCAATCCTTTCAGAAAACTTTCCGCTTCCGCTCTCACCGGCGCATCGGCAATCGGCACCGTTATTTCACCTTGCCGGGAGCGTACCGCCGGAAACTGCGCAAACGAAGAATTGCCGCTCCGTATCTGAATTACACGCAGCAATCTCTCCGGCTCTGCCGACAATTCAAACGCACCGTCTGTGCTGCTCCGTCCTAATTTCACCGCCTTCTTGCCGCTCTCTTTTTCGTCAAGGAAGACCTCATAAATATCATAAACCGGCACCGGCTTTATTGAAAGCGGAAGTTGTATCCTGATGACCGTCGGTGTCATTTCCTCTCGCTCGGCAAGCGAAATACCGGCGGCAATAATTTCCGTGCGCCCTTTTCGTCTTGCTGACAAAGCGTTGGGTATTCCGCTGACAACCTTAAACTTCAACGTGTTTGTGAGAGCATCCGCTGACTCTATAACTAAAACGGTGTAGGGAATCGGTTCAACAGAAGCAATGCTGCCCTCTCGGTCAAATGTACGAGCATAAGGCATCAAGATACTATTCACGTCCGACGAACCGGCGACTACGCCGCCTATCACTCGCAAAATCGGTGTGTAATGTTTCATCACCGCTTGAAACAGCACATCCGGCAGTTTCTCCGGCGAACTGATTCCGTAGCGTCCTTTTACGCCGCACCTTCGGATTTGCACATCAACTTCCTGTATGTCGATGCCGTCGATTTTACCTGCGTTGTTGTCTAACGAAACGAGGAAGAACTTATCGCAGTTCTGTTTATCCCAATCAATCGTTGCAGTATCGATGCTCTGTTTCGGATATTCCGTTTTGATATTCCATCGTGTTGCGCCGAAAGTTCGGCAGTATTGTACGCTCTTTTCGATTTGCGCTTTGACGGTATCGTTCACGTTCTCACCGCTGCTGTTTATAACGGAAAGCACGATTTGTACCGGTTTATCGGCGGTCTCTTGCGCCGCCGTGAATTGCAGGAAGACGAAAAGAAAACAACAGATTGTCAAGCGGCACAAATTTCGGAGCGTCTTTATCATTTTAATTCCTCTGTTATACTGGAACGTATTATATCACAAAATCAACGGAATAAACATGTTCACCCCTTATCAAAACACAGTTTCAATAGACCGGTATCAGTGCGGCATCAACTGTCCGCTGCTGGTCATTGCCGGTCCTTGCGCTTTGCAGGAAGAATACAATCGGAAAATTGCGGATACTCTTCTGCGGCTTAATAACGAGTTGCCGGTCAATATCGTTTTCAAAGGTTCTTTCGATAAGGCGAATCGTTCCAGTATTGATTCCCGGCGCGGTCCCGGTTTGGAAACAGGTCTGGCAATGCTGAAGCAAATCAAGGAAGAAATCGGTCTGCCCGTTTGCACTGATATTCATGAAACTTCGCAGGCAGAACAGGTTGCCGAAGTTTGCGACTTGCTTCAGATACCGGCGTTTCTTGCGCGGCAAACGGACTTGCTGACGGCGGCGGCAGTTGCAGCGCAGCGTTATAACAGGGCAGTGCATGTCAAGAAGGGACAATTCATGTCGCCTTCTGAAATGCAGAACGTTGTTGCGAAAATGGAAGCGTCCGGCTGCCGAAATGTTTTGCTCGGAGAACGCGGAACCTTCTTCGGATACGGTCGGCTGGTGAATGATATGCAGTCGCTTGTGATAATGCGGCAGTTCGCACCGGTTGTTTTCGATGCAACGCACAGCGTTCAGGAACCTGCCGGTTTAGGAAAGACGACCGGCGGCAATCGGGAAATGATTGAACCGCTTGCACGCGCAGCCGCTGCCGTTGGAATTGATGCGCTGTTTCTTGAAACGCATCCTGAACCGGAAAAATCGCCGAGTGATGGTCCCAACATGATACTGCTTGACAACCTCGAAGGATTTTTGAAACGGGTTATTAAAATCCGTGAAGCAGCGATGTGATAATCGGCGCAACGGACTCTTTATCAAACGGTCAAAACTTCTGTTGAAATACGGTAAAATTACCGTTTAAGTGATGTTTAATGGTAAAGCATTTGAATTGCAATAAATCAAGAACAGTAGTGAAACGTTTAATCGTCAAATCTTCTTCTTGTTTCGAGTGGCAAGGAATAAC
>WRCR01000178.1 GCA_009783865.1 Planctomycetaceae bacterium
GATAGTGGAGTTTTTACTTTGCTGCCTTGCCATATAGTAGTTCCTTTCAAAACCATATATGGCAATTTTTCACATTCTTGTCAATACCACAAAAAACGGGATAAATAGAAATATCTATGCCAGCCCCAAAATGTTTATATGTTCATAAAGCGTTCTAAGTAGTTGTCCCTAAACTCTAACGTATTTTGGCATTTAGGGTTGTGTAATAGGTGAAACGCCATGCTTCCGAAAAAGTTTCAACACAAAGGAGGCAATATGCGAACCACCATATGGAATTATAGCACCGACTTGACCGATTTGCAATGGGGTACCATAAAAAAATTCTATATGTTCGATTACATTCTCAGCACAACAGCGAACGTAACTGGAAATAAAGGTTGGGATTTTACGCAAAATATTCCCGTTCCGAAAGCAGAGCAAGAGAAGCAGTTTGCATTGGCGGAGTGCGGTACTCCGCGCAGGTTTTGCCGTCCGGAGGTAGGCAACTACCAGAGACATTTTCGAGTTCACCCAATCGCCTTTGCGGGACAAATAGCACGGCACATTCCGCAAGCGGCACAAAGCAGTTTGTTGATGCTGATGTTGTCTCCGCTCTTTTCAATCGCAGGACAACCAAGTTTCAAACAGGCATTACACTTCTTGCATACCGTTTCGTCAACCGACAGCGGCTGTCCCGATGCCGCACGAAGATGCAGCGGACACGGCGATTTAGCAACTATCAGCCACGGTTCTGGACTCTCCGTCGCTTCCTTCAAAATGGCAACCGCCGTTTTGACATCACGCGGATTTATCGTCCGAACATTCGGAACTCCGCACGCTTTGCCGATTTCTTCAATCGAAGCCGCAAAGGTCTCTTCACCAAGCAGTGTCTTACCGCTGCCGGGATTGTCCTGATGCCCCGTCATTGCCGTTATGCGGTTATCGACAACGATAATCGTTGAAGTCCCCTTGTTATAGACAATGTCCAGCAAACCGGTAATGCCGCTGTGAAAAAAAGTAGAATCGCCGACAATGCCGACAACTTTCTGCTGCTTATCGGAAGTGTGGCGGTTGAACGACAACGCCTTATCCATCCCGTGAGCAAGTGAAACGCCGCCGCCCATGCAGAGAATTGTATCTATTCGTGAAAGCGGCGGTAAAACACCTAGCGAATAACATCCGATGTCGCCGTTAACAACGACATCAAGCCGACCCAAAGCATAGAATACGCCGCGATGCGGACAGCCCGGACACAACACCGGCGGTCTGGCAGGCAGAGTCGGCAGCGGTTCTTTGGTATTCGTTGGCTTTTCTGCAATTTCAGTACTGCTGCCTTCGATGAGTGCTTTGCGTTTCATAAGAACATCCGGCGAAAGTTCGCCAATTCCCGGTATCACTGATTTTCCAACGCAGTCAATTCCCAAAGAGCGGATATGTTCTTCGAGGAAGTCCTCTAGTTCTTCAATGATAACAAGACGTTTTACCTGCGAGGCAAATTCTTTGATTAAATCATCGGGAAACGGAAACGGCATTCCAAGTTTCAGGAAAGACGCATCGGGAAACACTTCACGGGCATATTGATACGCAATGCCCGAAGTAATAATGCCGAGCGACTTATCGCCCCAAATGATTTTATTGACGGGAAACTTGCAGGCATCTTGCCGCAACTGCTTGAGGCGTTCTTCGACTTTTACACGCATTGGTCTTGCCCAAGCCGGTATAGGAACGAAACGCGGCGGATTTTTTTCAAAGTGAATCGGTCTGCCGGTTTCCAGTCGCGGCTCTTCGCTGACTAGCCCGCGGGAATGGGAAACACGGGTGGTGCTGCGGAGAATGACCGGCGTATTGTATTTTTCCGAGACCTCAAAGGCAAACTTGACGTACTCTTTTGCTTCTTCAGAATCGGAAGGCTCAAGAACGGGGATTTTGGCAAATCTTGCGTAATGGCGGGTATCTTGTTCGTTTTGCGAAGAGTGCATACCGGGGTCATCGGCGACCACAGCAACGAATCCGCCGACAACACCGATGTAGGACAGCGTCATCAGCGGGTCGGCAGCAACATTGAGACCTACGTGTTTCATAGTGGTTACCACTCTTGCACCGGCAAAAGCGGCACCGGCGGCAACTTCAAAGCCGACTTTTTCATTTGGCGACCATTCGGCGTAAATGGAATCGGCATAGCGTTCCGCAACGGCTTCGAGTATTTCGGTGGACGGTGTGCCGGGATAGCCCGCCGCAAATGTAACACCGGCTTCGTAAGCACCGCGTGCGATTGCTTCATTACCGGAAAGTAAAGAACGGGAAGATGTGCTGCTCATTATTTTTTCTGACGGATAATTTTTGTAAAAAAGGAGACCTTATTTTACCATTATCCGCAGAGGAGTCAATGTAAACCACTCTGTCAGCGTCAGATTCCCGTCAGATTTATAATCCTGCGCCCGAATTTCCTTGTTTTTTCAGAAAAAAATTTTTACACTGCCATTTTGCATGCTATACTTGAGTTGAACATTTTTGAAAGAACACAAGGGAGTTTTTATGCGCAAAAAATACTTATTTAACGCCGCCGCCGGTTTTTTCGCCGCTGCGGTATTGCTTATTGCCTTGTCCGGCTGCCGAAACAACACCGCCCAGTCCGACACCGCTTCGGCGAAGGGAAATGAACTTCTTAACGTTTCCTACGACCCAACCAGAGAGTTGTACGAACAGTACAACGAAGCATTTATCAAATACTGGAAAGAAAAAACCGGCGAGACCGTGATTATCAAACAGTCGCACGGCGGTTCGTCAAAACAGGCATTAAAAGTCATCGAAGGACTTGGAGCGGACATCTTAACGCTGGGAGTTTCCGCCGATATTGACGCTATCGCCGAAAAGGGAAAACTGCTGCCGATGGATTGGCAGAAAAGATTTCCTAACGACAGCACTCCGTACACTTCCACCGTTGTGTTTCTTGTCCGCAAAGGCAACCCGAAGAATATCAAAACGTGGGAAGACCTTGTCCAGCCCGGTATGAGCATTATCGCCGCAAACCCGAAAACCAGTGCAGTTGCACGGTTAAGTTATTTGGCGGGCTGGGGCGCGATTCTCAAACGGGAACTCGGCGATTTGAACAAACTCAAGGAACCGGAAAAATATGCCGCCGAAATCGCGAAAGCGCAAGAGGCGGCACAGGCATATACCAAAGAAATCTATAGGCACGTTAAGGTGTTGGACTCCGGTGCGCGGGGCGCGTCGCAGACATTCATTCAGCGCAAACAGGGTGATGTTCTCCTGAACTGGGAAAACGAGTCCTACAAGGCACTTGCCGACAGTACCGATAAATCGTTTGAAATAGTTGTGCCGCCGATTAGCATCCTCGCTGACCCCTCGGTGGCAGTTGTCGATAAAAATGTTGACAAACGCGGAACACGAATTATTGCCGAAGAGTACATACGGTATCTCTACAGCGATGCAGGACAGGAATTAGCGGCGAAGAATTCTTACCGTCCGCATAACAAGGATATTTTAGCAAAGTACAAAGATAACTTTGCCGAAGTCGAATTGTTCACCGTCGGCGATGTTTTCGGCGGCTGGGCAGAAGCGCAAAAAACACACTTCTGCGACGGCGGCGTGTTCGATACAATTTACGCAAGGTAAAAAATTGAACGACAATGGTATTACCCGGTTTCCGAATTACATTGGGCTTCACGCTCACTTATACGGCACTCATCGTGTTGATACCGCTGTCGCTTCTGGTCTGGCATGCTTCGCATTTAACGGCTGCCGACTTCTTCAAAACGGTCGGCAATCCGCAAGTGGTCGCGTCATACAAGTTGACTTTTACCGCCTCGTTTTTAGCGGCACTCACTAACGCCGTCTTTGGTTTCATCGCCGCCTGGGCTTTAGTCCGATACCGCTTTCCGGGCAGGAAAATACTCGACTCCATCATTGATATACCGTTTGCGATTCCAACTGCCGTCAGCGGGATTGCACTAACGACAATCTGTGCCGACAGCGGCTGGGTCGGAGGACTTGCAAAAGCCTACGGCATCAAGTTAGTCGAGTTTGCCGAAAGATACCGCCTTGACTTTTTCGATGTTCCGCTGCTCGATAAAGTTGACGGCTTGCGGATTGCATACACACCGCTCGGTGTTTATACTGCGCTGGTATTCATCGGCTTGCCGTTTGTTGTGCGGACTTTGCAGCCCGCCATCACGGATTTTGATAAGGAAATCGAAGAAGCGGCACATTCACTCGGCGCAAATAGATTTCAAACGTTTTGGCGCATAATCTTTCCTTCACTTGTGCCGGCACTGGTCACCGGCTTTGTTTTGGCATTTGCACGAGCATTAGGCGAATACGGCAGCGTCATCTTCATTGCCGGAAACATCCCGTTTGAAACCGAAATTACTTCACAGTTGATTTACACACAGTTAGAGGAACTCAATTATCCGAAAGCGACGGCAATCGCTCTCGTGATGCTTGTTGCCTCATTCACCTGTATGTTTGCCATTAACATGATTCAATGGTACTCGGCGAGGTATTCAAAATGAGATTCAGAATAACCGAATACTTCGTACCGGCAATACTCGTGACGCTCACGCTAGTGTTTCTTACGTTCTTTCTGGTCTTGCCGCTGGTCACCATTTTCGTTGAAGCGTTCAGCAAAGGGTATCAGGCGTATCTCAATGCCTTCAACGAAGAATACGCAATGTCGGCAATTTATCTGACAATTTTCACGGCTGCCATCGCCGTTCCCGTTAATACAATTTTCGGTGTTGCGGCGGCGTGGTGCATCACAAAATACCGGTTTTGGGGACGCAATGTTCTCATTACAATCATCGATTTGCCTTTTGCGATTTCGCCGGTCATTGCCGGTTTGATTTTCGTTCTCGCTTTCGGGAAACACAGCGGTTTCGGCGGCTGGTTTGTTGACCATAACATCGAAATTATCTTTGCAGTGCCGGGCATTGTGCTGGCAACGGTTTTCGTGACTTTCCCGTTTGTTGCCCGCGAATTGATACCGCTGATGCAGGAACAAGGTTCGTTGGAAGAAGAAGCCGCCGTTTCACTCGGCGCAAGCGGCTGGCAAACCTTTTGGCGAATCACACTTCCGAATATCAAGTGGGGGTTAATTTACGGTATAATTTTATGCAACGCCCGGGCAATGGGAGAATTCGGTGCGGTCAGCGTTGTTTCCGGCAACATACGCGGCGAAACGAATACTCTGCCGTTGTACATCGAAACACTGTATGCCAGTTATGCAACAGTACCGGCTTTTGCAATGGCTACACTGCTTGCCGCTTTGGGACTTATAACACTAGTCATCAAAACGGCTGTCGAATGGAAAATAAAATACGACCGAAGCAAAGGATAATATATTCACACCAACACATTAGCGTAGGATTTTAATCCTACGCCTACGAACAGATGTCCATCGAAGTTAAAAACATCACGAAGACCTACGGCAAATTCACAGCCCTGAAGAATGTTTCGCTGGAAATACCGGACGGCAAACTTGTCGCTTTGCTGGGACCTTCCGGCGGCGGAAAAACAACGCTGCTGCGCATCATTGCCGGTCTGGAAGTTCCCGACAAAAAGCCGGAGACCGATATTTGTTTCCGCGGTAAAAGCGTTCTTAATGCACACGTTGCAGAGCGGCAAATCGGTTTCGTCTTTCAGCATTACGCTTTGTTTCGCAATATGAACGTGTTTAACAACATTGCTTTCGGCTTGAAAGTCCGCAGAGGAAAAGAGCGTCCGACCAGCAGCGGAATAAAACAGCGGGTAATGGAGTTGATAGGTCTGATTCAATTAGACGGAATGGAAAACCGGTATCCCGACCAACTTTCCGGCGGACAGCGGCAGCGGGTTGCATTAGCGAGAGCGTTGGCAATCGAACCGCAGTTCCTTCTGCTTGATGAACCTTTTGGTGCACTGGATGCCCGAGTTAGACAAAATCTGCGCCGCTGGCTTCGGAAACTGCATGATGAAATCAAGTTGACTAGTATTTTTGTGACTCACGACCAAGAGGAAGCGTTGGAATTAGCCGACCGCGTTGTGGTAATCAATGCGGGGCGTATTGAACAGGACGGTACGCCGAATGAGGTTTTTCATCATCCGAAAAATGCTTTCGTGATGGATTTTCTCGGCAACGTAAATTTGTTCCATGGAAGAGCGGACGCAGACCGGTTTGTTTATGAACATCCTGATACGAAAAACGGGACTTTGGAGCGGTTTTTTGCTCGTCCGCATGAGATTGATTTGCGTCCTGACAATCCTGACGGGACTTGTTTTCCGGCTACGGTAAAGCGGGTGCAGTTAGCGGCATCGGTTGTGAAAATCGAATTGCTCGACCATAACAGCAAGGAAATTTACGTGGAAATACCGCATGAAGAGTATGGAAAATTCCAATTCAAGGTCGGCGACTCTGTCTTTGCGGTGCCGAAAAAACCGATAGTGTTCAAAGAGGATTACAGCATTTAGCCCAGCCGGTAAGATACTGCGTTTGATTATCACGTCCCCTTCGAAGTCGGTTGAAGCCCAGTGCGGGTTGTAGTACGTTCTAACGAGAACCTCTAAAAACCCTCGTTATTTATGTTTTAGCGGTTTCACTCTTCTTTGCGTAAACCTTTATGTACTCTTCGGTTAAGATTTTTTACTGCAACGGACGCAAAAAATTCGCAGAGTGCGCAAGGAAGGTTTTTAGAGGTGCCCTTGACTTGTAAATTTTCGGGAATCGGATATACTGGATAACATAATTTTCAGTTTCGTTTCCTATCCCCGTTTATCGCTGATGATTCACGCTGTTGTAATGGCTGCCGGTAAAGGAACCCGGATGAAATCCGACCTGCCGAAAGTTCTTTATCCTGTTCTTGACCGCCCGATGGTGGAATACGTACTCGATGCGCTGGAACAATGCGGCGTTGAAAAGATTCTCACCGTCGTCGGATACTGCAGCGATTTAGTCCGTCAAACACTGGCGCATCGGAAAAATCTCGTCTTTGTAGAACAATCCGAACAACTCGGAACAGGACACGCCGTCATGATGTGCCGCGATGAACTGAAAAATTACAACGGTCCCGTAATGGTAGTTGCCGGTGATTGCCCGATGATTCAAACTGATTCCGTCAAAAAACTTCTCGATGCTTATCTTGAACCCTTTCCGGCTTGCATTCTGGGGACAGCACACAAGGAAAATCCCGCCGGTTTGGGACGCATTGTCCGCGATGTCAACGGTGAGTTTATGCGGATAGTCGAAGAAAAAGACGCAACGCCGGAACAGAAAGCAATTACCGAAGTCAATATGAGTTATTACGTTTTTCGGACACCGGATTTGCTGGACGCTCTGACGTACTTGAAAACGGACAACGTACAAAAAGAGTATTACATCACCGATGCACCGGCGGTGTTGAAAAATCAAGGAAAAAAAGTAGTTGCGTTGCCGGTATTGAAACCGATTGAATCGCTAGGCATCAACACCGTTGAAGAAGCAAAAATCGTGGAAGACGCACTGCGGGGTATGTAGTCGCGGAAGCAGTGCAAATTCTATTGCAATTGCCGCTGCGATGACTCCAAAAACGTATCCCGCGTTCTCGTGATTTCTTTGCCTGCCGTCAAACATAATTCAATCGCTAACGCTTCAATCCGTTGTCTTAATGCTTCGGTTGCGGCTTTGAAA
>WRCR01000179.1 GCA_009783865.1 Planctomycetaceae bacterium
AGGTGATTTTGACCTTACGGTCGATATTGAAATCGGGACGTTGGGATGATTTCTGGACGCTGTGTAAGAATGCCCGGTTTGCCAAAATCAACAAAATCGCTGCCTAAAATCGCGGCTACACCCATAATAAGTCACGAAATAACGCAGAATACAGCTCAATACCGACAGATCCGCATCGTATCTAGTACTCTGCGGGTTCCGGCTTCCGATATACAGAAAACACGATAATACCGTAATTATCATACTTTGTCAATCATCCTGCCGGAATAATCTCCAATTGTTGAACTTTATTGACAGACAATATTTTTCTTGTAGAATATACAGGTAAGAGCGGCGTTGAAAAGTATCGCTCTCGGATATCTCACACAGATAGAGTTCTATGTTAAAAAGCATTATCGGTATCATTCGAAAACTTCCGCAGTTACACTCTATCGCCGGAGAGTTACATTCGGCAGCAAAAGAATTGAACAAAGAGACACGAATACATTATCTAACACTGCTGCTGGATATGGGTTTGTTACGGTTGCGGCATATTTGCCCAAACGAATATAAGGATTACCGGTTTTATGATAAGAGCCGCGCCGCAAGAAATCGGTTCTTAACAGAATATTGCAGGGGGAAAATGGACGTGGCGTTCAATCAAAAGTACGGTCACGAATGCAGAGCGGCTATGTCGAATAAACAAATATTCAACAAGCTTTTTTCTGATTTTCTCGGACGGCAGTGGCTCTATACGCCAGATGCTTCTGACCAACAAATAGAAGAGTTTTTGTCTACACATAAACAAATTATTGTCAAACCGAGTGCTGCGGGGCGCGGTATCGGAGTGCGTAAAATTTTATATTCCGAGGTCAGCGATATAAAAGTGTTCTGCGAAGAAGCCCGAAATAATTGCTTATTACTGGAAGAGATTGTCGTACAGCATCCCGATTTAAGTTCTATCAATCCTTCTTCGGTCAATACCTTGCGTATCAATACCGTTGTGGACAGAACCGGTGTTCCTCACATTCTTCGTCCTGCTTTACGGATGGGAGTAGGAGAATCCATCACTGATAATTTTTCCGGCAATGGAATTGTCGCCGGTATTGATTTGGATACCGGAATTCTTTCAACGCCTGCAATTGGAGCCGACCTTCGTACTTATATCAAACACCCGACCAGTGGAGTCGTCATTCTCGGTTTTCAAATCCCGCATTGGGAAGCCGCCAAGGATATGGTTCACCGTGCTGCAAATTTAACCCCTCAAACCCGCTGGGTCGGCTGGGATATTGCTATCACAAGCAAAGGTCCCCTTGTGATAGAAGGAAACATTGATACCGGAAGCAGAACTATGCAAATGACAACGCAAACCGGTGTCTATCATATTATGCGGAGTTATTTATGAATAATCGTTTTTGTTGTTTTGCTGACATAAAAATAGTGTAAGGTATAATGAAAGAATTATTAAAAAAGTTTATTCCCGGATTTTTGATGCGGAGGTGGCATTATTTCGGAAAACGATATTTTCGTTATCACTATGAAACGGTTTCGGTCGCAGGAGTATTGAGCAAAGAGACGGGAATATCCTTCCTATTGTTATTGCTCGATATGAACTTGTCAATCTTGCAGTTTGTTAAACCGGACGAGTATAAAAATTATCGGTTCTATGATAAGAGCCGCAACGCAAGAGCCAAGTTTTTAACAATATACCGTTTGCGAGAGATGGTATGGGCGTTCAATAGTAAAGATACGTCGTTTGCCCAAAATAAACAAATGTTCAACCGGCATTTTTCGAATTTTCTTGGTCGCCAATGGTTATATGCTCCTGATGTATCCGACCAACAGATAGAAGGGTTTTTGCGTACACAAAAGCAAATTATCGTCAAACCGAATAATATTAGTAGCGGTACAGGTGTTCAGAAAATTTCGTATTCTGAAGTCGATAATATAAAAGCATTTTGCGAAGAAGCCCGAAAAGATTGTCTATTGCTGGAAGAGGTTGTCGAGCAGCACCCCGATTTAAGTTCCATCAATTCCGCTTCCGTCAATACGACACGTATCAACACTGTGATGGACAAGGCGGGTGTTCCTCATATCTTATGTGCTGCCCTGCGGATGGGAACTGGGCAATCTGTTGTCGACCTGTTGTCGACAATTTTGCTACCGGCGGAATCATTGCACAAATTGATTTGGATACCGGTATTCTTTTTACACCAGCGACAGGCAAAGACCTTCGGTCCTATATCAAACATCCGACCAGTGGAACCGTTATACCCGGCTTTCAAATCCCTCATTGGGAAGCCGCCAAGGAAAATGGTTCTTCAAGCCGCAAAGGCGGTTCCGCAAATTCGTTGGATAGCCTGGGACGTTGCTATAACAGAAAAAGGAACTCTTTTGATAGAAGGAAATATTGCTGCACCTTGTCCCATGGTCATGCAAATCGCTTCACAGACCGGTGTTTATCATATTATGCGGAGTTACCTATGAGCGGTCAGGATGAAAATATGAAAAGGAAAGCCGTACACGTTTGCTTTATCACTGACGGCTGGATTCGCGGACGTGCCGGAACAGAAATGCAGTTGCGTCTTCTCTTAAATCATTTAGATAGAGACAGGATACATCCGTTTCTCGTTTTCTTAAAAAAGATTCGTGCATCCAGAGAATATGTTCCTTCGGAAGTACCGGTTCTATATCTCGATTGTCCCAATAATCTTTTTGTTTCTTTTCTAACAAAATCGTTTAAGTTTCGCAGTTTTCTTAAAGAGAACAGGATTGACTTGATTCAGGCGTATTTTCCCGACAGCACGTTTTTTGCGTCAATTATCGGAAAACTCTGCGGCGTTCCAGTCGTCTTTGGAGCACGCCGAGACATAGGACACTGGATGCGCCCCCGAGACAAACGAGTGGCGAAATTCTTGAACCAATTTTTCATTGATAAAATTGTTGCCAATGCTCAAGCATGCAAAGAAGCAGTGATCGAACAGGAAAACGCTAAACCGGAAAATGTTTTCGTCATACCCAACGGTATTGAAACAGAACGATTTGATTCTATTCCAAACTGGATTTCCGAAAGCGCAAACACTCCGCTGCGTATCGGTGCCGTAGGAAATACAAAACCAGTCAAAGGAACTGACGTACTTATCGATGCGGCAAAAATTGTGCTTGAAAAATTTCCTGATGCGCAGTTTGAAATTGCCGGCGGAAATTCCGAAAGTCACAAACCATACAACAAGCAAATCGCCGATTGCGGCATTGCCGAACATTTTCACCTGCTAGGTTCACTTGCCGATATTCCGAAGTTTTTGCAAACTCTTGACATTGCGGTACTTCCGTCCCGCGCCGAAGGACTGTCAAACGGACTCCTCGAATACATGGCTGCCGGTCGTCCTTCAATCGCAACCGATGTCGGAGGAAACGGCGAATTGATTGAACATGAACGAAACGGTCTGCTTGTCCCGTCCGAAAATCCGCAAGCACTCGCCGATGCGATAATCAACTTAATAGAAAATCCGCAGCGTGCCGCTAAATTCGCCGCCGAAGCAAGAAATGATGTCACAGATAAATATAACGCCGCCAAAGTTGCCAATCAATTCTGCGATTTATGCGAAACCGTTCTGAAACAAAAAGTAAAGAAATGAGTGTGTGTAAAAATTTGCGGCATTTTGTGTCTTCATTTGCGTACATTTACGGTCGAATTATTTTAACTGCTAAGGACGCAGGTTATGTTATACCGAATTTAACACCTGCCGAATGATAATTCAAAGCGGAAATAAAAAAAGCCGATGAACGAAGGGAGGGTGTGCGTCCTCTGTACCAGTCGTTACAACTGCCATTTTATTTTCCGTCCAATGAGAATCAATAGTATCATTTTCGCCGCTGCTTTTTTCTGCTTTTGCGGTTTCGCTTCGGTTAGCGCAGCCGACTCACTGTTTTGCTCACCCTGCGATGCCGTATGTTCATCGTCATCGCACACTCCCGTTTCGATTTTCGACGGCATCAATCGAAATATGAGTAAATCCCGCATTTCCTTTTACGGCTGGCTGCAAACAGGAATCTCTGTCAATGAATACGGGCAGAAAAACCGTTATGATTCGCCTCTTGTTTCGCCTACCCATCGGCAGTTGTCGGCTTATTCCGCCAATTCGCATCTCTTAATGATGGAACAGCAATCTGACCTCAAAGTGAATCAGTTATGGTTCGGAGTGCAGCGTCAGATTGACAATCGGCGGGAATTCGACTGGGGATTTGTGAGCGACTTGATATATGGTACAGACCCCCGCGTTACCCAATGTTTCGGCGACAAAACCTTCGACTACGACTGGGGACAAGGCGATTACTATCTCGCTTTCACAAACCTCTACGGAGAAATTAAACACAAAAACCTGACGATTCGCGTTGGAAAATTCAACTCCGAAACGAGTTACGAACCCATTGCGGCACCCCCTACTTTCTTTTATACAAGGGCGCGGGCGTTTTTCAATTCCGTACCAATTTCCGGTGTAAGAGCGGCTTATAAAGTCAGCGACCGATTGACCGTTTTGGGAAGTTGGACTACCGGCGAGTTAACTTCGTTCCAAAACAGATTCGATGACAACGGGTTTTTGTTTCAGGTACGCTTCAGTCCGACGAAATCAACTGCTCTGAATTACGGTTTCTTTGTTGAACGCTGCAACGGGTTGAACAAACAGGCGGACGCACCGAATTACGGACGTTTTTACCGCACGCAGGATACGGTTAGTCATCATCTTGTCTACATTTGGGATATTAATTCCCGCTGGCGTTATGTGATGGAGGGTTTTGCGAATTCCAATTCGATGCATCTTATGCTGGGAGAGGATTCCGGGCATGCCAACGGTTTCAATTTGAATCTCTTTTACAAGTTCAATAAATACTGGTCGGTCGGCACACGTTATGAATTCTTTAAGGCATGCAAGACACTGTATGACCTTCCGCATTTGACGGGCGGCAGCGGCACGGAAATCAACACCGTGTCTTTTGCGGTCAACTGGCAGCCGACGTTTAGGTTGAACTTCCGCGCCGAAGTCCGGCATGATTGGACGGACTACAATAACGGATACAAACCCTTTGACGGCTGCACCGAAAGTAATCAACTGATGTTCGGTACTGCCATGACGGTGAAGTTTTAACGTAGGCAAATTCCCGTCACCCCCGCGAAGGCGGAGGACCAAAGAATGGACGTGAACCCTTTGCGTCTAGATTCCCGTTTTCGCGGGAATGACGAAAGATTTTAATCCTACACTAACAGAGTCATTTCTTCAGCATCTCAATCGCTTCGGCGACCTGATGCCGCACTTCGTACAACCTCTGCGGATTCGGAAGTATCCGCGACGAAAACCTGCCAATCGGTGTCGGACAAGTTACCAACTCCATCGCCTGCTGTAATGCCGCTTCTGCCGCAGCGGTGTTCTTGCCCTTCTGCTTCGCTTCGGCAATCAACTGTTCCAGCATGTATAGATACTCGTAATCCTCAACGCCTTCCCGCGCTTGTCCGAAACGAATCGATTCAACTATCCGGCTCTTACCGCTCTGCGGCGGATAAAGCAGATAACCATCACCGTTAGGATAACGCACCCAGTAATACTCGCCGGGCGTTGATGATTGCCAAATATAAGCATGCGAACCATATTGATACGGGTCGTAAGTGAGCCACGCAACCCCCCAAAATTCATAAGCATCCGCACCGTATTTATAACAGTAATGCGGCAAAAGACGTTCTATCGCATTGTAAGGCGTATCCAAACATAACATACCGTCAGTCGTGAACCAAATTCGCGAACCGGTCTCTTTGATTTCCTTCATCACTTCGGGCAGCACGATTCCGTAGTGTCCGATTCCCCAAACGTCCAGCGAATCCTTCCACTTCGGAATGTGATGCCAAGTGCTGCAATAAATCGGAATGTTTTTGTCAACTTCGTGAATCATGTCGCAAACGGCTTTCATCTGTTCGATGATGTGTTCCTTCCAGAAATTCGGTTCATCGGAAACATACAGCACAAAACGTTTTTCCCAGCCCTTTTCTTTGATATGATTCCAGAACTCACGAAGCAAATCCTGATACATCTTTTTGTATTCAGGTCGGATTTTCGAGAAGTCCGCATCACTGAAGGGCCATTCGCCTTCATAAGGTTTCTCACCGAACATGTTTTTCGGCGGATGTCCCCAGCCGAATGAATAAAACAATTCGTTAGGAGTATAAACGACCCGAACTTTCAATTCGTTGAAGCACCATTCGCAGCGTTTGTCGAATTCCGTCCAATCGAAAACGAATTTTCCGTCTTTGCGTTCAACTTTCGGTACAACGCCGACTGTATCCGGTGAAAGCCGGTTCTCCGCCATCAGCGCAGTCATTTCGGGATACCACTCTTTAGTACTTTTACCCCAGAGTTGATTGCGTCCGTGCCGGACATCGTAAATTGCCGAGATATGATTTTCGTCCGGCAGTGAGAAGTTAAAAACCTTGATTACAAGCGGCTTGGAATAAACCGTCTTGTCTTCGTTGTTCACAATGTTTATGTTGCCGGTGTAAGTTCCAGCGGGTGCGTTCTTCGGAATTGACCACGTGCCCCAAGCGGACTCTGATTGATTGCTCTTGAGTTGCACAGTATCGGATTCAAGCAGCGGGTCGGGAAATAATCCGACCCAGCCGTCGCAACCCGGTGCCGATGTCGGTGTCTTGCGGTACCATTTCGGCGTTTTAACACTGTAATAACTCGAAGGATAATCAATCGGTACATAACCGACTGTGCGGATTTCAAACTTGTCCAACTTGAAGCCGCCGGAGTGTTTCGGCGCATCGACTTTAATCTTCAACGACTGCGGTTTGCCGGTTGAGCGGAACGCAAGTTGCAGCGGCTCTTTTTCATTTCCGGCTGCCTCAATATAAAAATGCGGTCTTTCGTTTTTGAGCGCGATGCCCGGTATCGTTTGCGGGAAAACTTTCACGACTGCCGGTACCTGCCAAACAGCCAAACCGTTTTTATCTTTCGGTATGTTCTGGTAACTGTCTCTGCCGGTCTGTTCCGCAAACAGTCCGTCAAAGACGGAAATGTTGTCGTGCCAAACAGTTCCGCTTGAATTGGTCGTCAAATGTATAACCATGTATTTTGCGGAAAACGGTGCCTTCATAACTTCGGCAACGCGGGTCCAATCGGAAGTGCCGGCAACATCCTGATTAACAGACGACATCTCGCAGTTCTTGCCGTCCGCTTCAAGAAAGTGTATGTGAATCCGCACAGACGACATGTCTTTGGTCTTGAGCCAGCCCTGAACGAAATAGGAATTGCCGCCGTCAACCGGTACCCGCTGTGTCCAGCCGCGCCAACTCATCGGAACGTCTTTATCGACATCGAGTCGGGCACAGTACTTGCCGAAATGCACAATTTCTGGAGATGATTCCAGCGAGTACTTTACACCCTTCGGCGGCGTTCTGTCGTTTCGCTGCCAAGTTGCGGGGAAAGTTCCGTCTTTTTCGAGTTCTTCAAAATCGCCGTTTTTCAATAGATTCGGCAAGTCCGCAAACGGGTCTTTTGTCTGTTGAAGTTCAGGGTGTGCCGTACCGGCAGTATCCGCTTTGACGCTTGTGTCGCCGGTCTCGGCTTTTTCTTTTTCGTCAAATTTGTAATAGAC
>WRCR01000180.1 GCA_009783865.1 Planctomycetaceae bacterium
AATTACAGGGCGACCGAGGTGTTTTGGTCTGCCTTGACGAAAAAACAGGGGAGTTTCTGTGGGAACTCGTCACCCCAAAACGAACCAACATCAGATACAGCGATTGGAGTCGTGTCGGCATCTGTTCACCGCCGGCAGTCGAGAACGGGCGGCTGTACCTGATGACCAACCGTTGTGAAATACTCTGTCTCGACATAAACGGACAGGCAGACGGCAATCAGGGTCCGTTTTTGGACGAAGCGGCGTTCAGCGTTCCGGCAGGAATGTCCCCGCTCACCCTTTCGGACAAAGATGCGGACATCATCTGGGTCAACGACTTGACCGAGACCATCGGTGTTATGTCGCACAACGCCGCCAACTGCGCCGTCCTAATCGACGGCGACTGCTTGTACGTCTGTACGTCAAACGGTGTCGATTGGACGCATAAATACGTGATGAACCCCGATGCGCCAACGCTCGTTGTCCTCGACAAAAAGACCGGCAAAGTCATCGCCAGAGACGATTTCCAACTCGGTTCCGACATTGCACATGGTCAGTGGTCATCTCCCGCTCTAGGCATGGTGAATGGTAAGAAACACGTCTTTCAAGGCACGGGCAGCGGTTATCTTTTCGCGGTTGAAGCCCTGACAACTGAAGGAGTCGAAAAAGCCAAACAGGCGGATATTCCTGTTCCGCTCAAAAACGTCTGGCGTTTCAATGGTCATCCCTTGGCACAAACTCAAGAAGCAAAAATTCCGATTGACCATCAGCATGATTCAACGTCGTTCCAGATAACTGCTAATCCGGTCTTTTATGATAACCGCATCTATGTCGTGTGTACGCAGGAGATGCACCATGGCATGAAAGAGGGCTGGCTGGTTTGTTTGGATGCCACCAAAACCGGTGACATCACACGAACCGGCGGTTTGATTTGGAGTTATAAGGATATGACGAGCGGCGATTCGACTGTTGCCATTGCAGACGGACTATTGTATGTTGCCGACGGCAGCGGTACGCTTCACTGTCTTGATGTAAAAACCGGCAAGCCGTATTGGACGCATAAGATTGGCGGTCCCGTCTGGGCATCGCCGCTGGTCGCCGATGGCAAGGTCTACATTGGAAACGGCCGCCGTACTTTTTGGGTGCTTGCTCATGACAAGGATAAAAAAGTCCTTTCCGAAATCCGAATGCCCGGAGGAACCTTCTGCACGGCAACCGCGGCAAACAAAACACTTTATGTTCCGGTGAACGGAACGCTTTATGCCGTTGGTAAGGACTGAACAATGCTGTAATAAGTTTACGCCGCCGCCGGTAAAAGCCGCAACGGGGTTCCTTGTTTTTGACAAATGTTGTCAGAAATGGTGAATTCGATGCTTATAGTAAGTGTATAATCTTCGTAAAACCGTTTTTCTTTGCCGTTGTTTTCTCCTGAAAATGTCAAAATTGATAGAAAGGCAGAGTTAGAAACCCTTATCCATCTAAACTTATCCTGCTTCCGGTGATAGTTTTTTCTACACGTACCTGTTTGTCAATGCGTTCACGCAGTTCGGCAACATGAGAAATAATACCGATGATGCGACCCGCTCCCACCATTTCCGAAAGTGTTCTGATGGCAAGTTCCAATACTTCCGCATCCAGCGAACCAAAGCCTTCGTCGATGAACATTGCGTCAAGCCGAATGCCGCCCGAACTCTGCTGAACAATGTCCGATAAGCCCAGCGCAAGCGAAAGTGATGCCATAAAAGATTCCCCGCCCGATAAACTTTTTGCCGAACGTGCCTTGCCCGTATGAGCATCAAAAACTTCAAGTCCCAAACCCAAACGCTCGCGGCCATCATCGCTGTCGGTCTCTCTTAACAGCATATAACGGTTTTGACTCATCAGTTTCAATCGAACATTAGCCGCCAGAATCACCTGCTCGAAATATGCAATCTGCACGTAGGTTTCAAAATCGAGTTTGCCGTTCGCCGCAGACGCTAATTGCTTTACAGCAGCATAATTTTTTTCGGCCTTTTCAAATTCAACGGCAGCAAGACGAAGTTCTTTGAGATCACTTTCCATTTTACTCAATCGGCTATTTATACAATCACGTTTCTCGCCCAATACTTTTGTTTCTGAATCGACCGTTGTTTTTTCGGTTTGCAATTTTTCTATGTCAGGCTGCTCTTTGCCGGCGGTTTCGCTTTCCAGACGTGTGACGGCGAGGGTCAGTTGTTCACCCCTTTTTTCGTAATCCAATACCTGCTTGTTGAGTGCTTCAAGTTCGTGTTTCGTAACAAGTGCTGCCTTGTAGTCGGCTTCATCTGCAAAACCGTTTTCTTGCAGTACCGCGTTATACGCATCCTGCGTCTCTTTACGCCGCTGCAACAGTTTTAGTACGTTTGCTGCACGTTCGGTGACAAGCGTTTGAGCGGATTTTACGGCGGATTCAGCATTCGTTTTGCGTTTCTTCGCAAAATCCCAATCAGCGGTAAGTTTGTCAAAACTTTTTTTGTCCGCGTCACATCGGGCGGTTAATTCTTTGACCGTTTTTTGTGTCTGGGTGAGCAGATTAGCAAGTTCCGTTCCAGAAGTTTCCCAACTAACATCGGAAGCATATTTGGAAAAATCGCTGACGAACCGTTTTATGAGAGTAACTATTTCGGCTTTCAATGCATCGCACTCTGACGATTTGTTATAACGTTTTGCTTGGGCTTTGTCTTTGGTTTCCTTTGCCTTTTTGAGTTTTTCTTCCGTAACATTGTCGTCCGACAGTTGAGCAGGAGCGGGATGCTTTGTCGAACCGCAGACAGGACACGGCTTACCGTCTGCTAAACTCCTCGCAAGAATCCCGGCTTGACCGCGAAGAAATGCTTCTTCAATAGCCCGATGTTTCTCATCTGCCGCATTGAAATCGGCATTAAAAACGTCAAATTCTTCCTGCATCTTGGTTAAAGTATTTTGCTTGCCGACAATTTCATTGTGCCCCGTTTGTAAATCAGTCAGAATTTGAAGTTTTTTCTTAGCATCATCGCTTTCTTTGGACAAAGCGTCGAGAACATATCGTGCCTCTTCAAGCGGGTATAACATTTCGATGGCTTTGGCGGCTTCGTCTAGTTCGGCAGCAGCGGCAATCTCTTGTTCCTTTGCTTCGGTCAATGCCGATTGAGCGGCAGTGTGTTCGGTAGTTGCCTTTTGTGCATCATCGGCAAGCGGTTTGACTGTATTAAGAGACACCTCACCGCGAGCAGCACGTTTTTTGATTTGTTCGATTTCCCCGGCTTTTGCATGATGTTCTTTGCTATCAAGCCGGAATTTGCCGAGATCGGCAAACTTTCCGAAAATATCTTGTGCGACGGCAAGTTCGGCGGCAAGCGTTTGCTTCTGTTTATCGTATTGTTCTATCAGTTTATCCGCTTCCAACAGTTCAACTTTGTCGGCACCGATTTGCATTTCCCACGCGTCAAACTGCTCGCTGCGGTTATGAACGTTGACTTGATGCCGCTCAAAATCGTGCTCAAGCAACACGAGTTTATCTTTTTCTGCCTTTGCACGGACTCTCAGCCGTTCTTGAAATTGCCGATATGCTTCCGTGCCGAAAATATGACGCAGTATCTCCAGCCTATTGTCCGTCTTGCTTTGCAGAAAACGCAAAAAATTGTTCTGCGCAATCATCACAATTTGTGCAAACTGGGTGCGGTTGAGACCAACAATCTCGGCGATTTTTGACTTGATATTCCCATCGCCGCTCATCGAAGTGCCATCAGGCAAAACAAGGGTGACATCCTTACCACTGGCTTTAATAGTGCGTTTGATATAGTATTTATTATCACCGCAAACGAAGTCCAGTTCAACGTATGTCTTTGCTTTTTCCGCCGCGAAATCAGAGCGGAGCATTGCAGATTTGTTGCGGGCTTCACCGCTTGCCTCTCCGAACAAGGCGAACGAAATCGCATCAAAAATGGTGGTCTTGCCCGCTCCGGTATTTCCTGTGAGGAGATACACTCCGCTGGTTCCAAGTTTGTCGAATTCGACCGTTTGAACATCGGCGTATGAACCGAATGCGCTCATGGTAAGTTTCAGCGGTTTCATTCTTCATCCTCTGTTTCTAAAAGCGTGCGGACTATTTCTGCCTGCTCTGCGCTCATCACTGAACCTTGTGTGTTAAGGAAAAACTCGCCGAACAGTTCATAGGGAGATAGTGTTTCCACCGTTTCAGTGCTGGCGGAGATTGCACCCAAGTCAATGTGCGACCGTGAATTCTCAAAGCCAATACTCATGATGTTCGGATACACGCTTCGGAGTTTTCCCATCGGGTCAATGATTTCAGTTTCATCGGTCAGAACCACACGCAGATAATCTTCCTTATCGGCAGAAGAAGATTTTTCGGTGCTCATCAATGTTTCAATCTCCCCTCTGATTTCACGCATATCATGGATCGGGACAATAGGAAGCGAGTCAACGGCGAGGGTTCCCTTTTCGCCCAATTCGACAACGGTTATTGATTTTTTCTGCTGCCATTCCGAAAACGAATACTTGATTGGCGAACCGCAATAGCGAATATGCTTCGAACCGACACTTTGCTGACCGTGCAAATGTCCAAGTGCGGCGTAGTCAAATCGTTCTACCAGTCCGGCATCTACAGCATCGAGGTCGCCCACCGGTTTTAACTCGGATTCACTGCGTATGGCGGTAACACCCGGTTTGGTGTAATACTGGTGCGACACCAGCACATTGCGGGCGGTGTAATCAATCTCTGCGGCTTCCAACGCTGCCGCAACGGCATCTTCGTGGTTTTCAACTGTCTTGTCGCCGAACATGCCGTACACAGATGCAGGTTTGATGAACGGCAGCAGCCAAAAATTTACTTCGCCGTATTCGTCGGATAAACTGATTTTTCGTATGATACCATCGAATGTACCGCAAAAGAACAGGCGGTGACTGGACAACAAACGGCTCGCGTAGTTCAAGCGTTCCGGCGAATCATGATTACCGGAGATAAGTATCACGGCTGTGTCCAGTTGGGCAAGATCGGTAATAAAATCGTCGAACACCCGTACTGCTTCAATGCTTGGAATGGATCGGTCATAGACATCACCGGCAATTACGACGGCATCGGGAAATTCAGTTTTGATATATTCGCGGATTTGCGCAAAAACGTGTTTTTGTTCCTCTATCATGGTAAAACCGTTCACAGTTTTACCGATGTGCAGATCGGATATATGAAAGAATTTCATAAACGATTGTTTTTTTATTTTGGTGTTCGTACGCCTCCAGCGGATTATAACCATCTATCAAGAGCATTGTAGCATTTTTGACGCAATTCGTCAAGCAAATCATAGTGTTTTCTTGTTGGATTCCGGCGTGGTCGGCAGTTTGAGGAAAGGTCTATTAACGGCGGTTCGTAGAACCGCCCGCTAAACTAACATCAGTCAGTTCCGTCTCGAAAACTTTTTCGATTTCTTTAACGAAAGGATTGTCTGCCGCTTCACGATACAGCGCACTGCGTTCCTGACTCGTAAGCGGCACCGGCTTCGCCGGTATGGGACCCCTTTGCATTGCCAACCGCTCCGCTGTTCTCGCCGGAGTTGTTTCGACTGCATTTTCCTTAACGGTATTCTCCGAAACGGGTTTCGGCGGCGGTATCGTTCTTTGTACCGGCTGAACCGTCAGCGGAACAGAACGCTGCACCGCCGGTGTTTCAAGCGTCAGTTTCCCTTTGCGGAGTTGGTCGATGAGCGAAGTTATCTGCTGGAAATCACCAAGGTGAGCAATCCGAATCAACGCTAACTCCAAGAGAATTCGGCTTTGCGTACTGTACCGCATCTTGTAATAGGACTGGTCTAGTATCTGCATTGCCGCCAAAATTCGATGCATGCCGAAGTCGTCTGCTAATTTTTTCGTCTCTTCCGGCTGCGATGAACTGCAATACAGCATCAGCGAAGGACTGCCGCCAGCCGCTAGAACCAGCAAGTCCCGAAACGCTCCTAACAACTGTTCCGTCAAGATACCGAAATCGGTGCCTTCGGACGATGCCTTGTCAAGTTGCGAAAAGACAGCCGATACATCGTCGGCAAGCATCGCTTGAAGCAGTGCGAAAAGCAGTTGGTCGTTTGCCGAACCGAGCATTTCGTGAACATCGGAAATTTTTAAGTGTTCCGGTGCGAAAGACAAAAGTTGTTCAAGCAGCGATTGAGCGTCCCGCATCGAACCGTTTGCGCGCCGGGCAAGCGTTGTGAACACACCGTCTTCAGCGGTTATATTCTCATTAGCGGCAATTTCGGCAAGCCGCTCCGCGATTTTTCCGGTGTCGATACCTGCAAAATCAAAACGCTGACAGCGGGACAAAATCGTCACCGGTACTTCCTGCGGGTCGGTAGTGCAGAAAATAAACTTGACATGTTTGGGCGGCTCTTCCAATATCTTCAGCAGAGCGTTAAACGCTGCCTTTGAAAGCATGTGAACTTCGTCAATGATGTAAATCTTGAACCGCGACCGGCTGGGACAAACCGTCGCGCTTTCCCGAAGTTTTCGGATTTCGTCAACACCGTTGTTGCTTGCGCCGTCAATTTCGATGGCATCTATGTCTTCGCCGACGCTGACGCTTCGGCAACTATCGCATTCGCCGCAAGGATTGATTGTGGGACCACTTACGCAGTTTAATCCTTTCGCAAAAATGCGGGCGGTGGTGGTTTTACCGGTACCTCTCGCGCCGGTGAAAAGATAAGCGTGCCCTACGCGTCCGCCGGAAATTGCGTTGGACAGTGCTTGCGAAATATGCTCTTGTCCGACGAGTTCGTCGAATGTTTTCGGACGATAGCGGCGGGCAACAACCTGATAACTGCCGGGACTTTCAGTGTTGTTTTTTTCGGGAGTAATTTTTTCTGTTTCTGACATAACCGGGGGAAATTGTAATTCTGCGATAGTTTTTGTGCATTATAAGAAAAATGCGGGGAAAAACAACTATCACATTGCTGCCGCCATTTCGCCAGCAAGGATTAAAATCCTACGCTAATAGGTTGTTTTGTTGACGAAAATAAGGTAAAAATTAGGTTCATTCGGCAAACGTCAACAATTTTCGAACTACACACATTTTCACAATGAAACCTACTGCAATGAAACACCTCATCATTTTATCGTTGTTCTTTTTCGGTGCTGCATGTTCATCAGTATCCGCCGATGAACATCCGCCGCTGTTTCCGTTCACTGTTGAACCCTTGATTGCAAAGGGCAGCGCGGCTGACGCTTCACCGGTGCTGGTTGCACCGGCTGGCATTTACGGATTCCTCCGTTGCGAAAACGGACGCTTCGTTCACAACGGCGGCGTGTTCCGCGTCTATGCCGCGAACTTTTCCGGTGACGCAAACTTTCCGACAAAAGAATATGCCGACCAAACAGCGAAACGTCTCGCCGCGTTGGGTTTCAACTGTGTCCGCTTCCACTGGATGGACGGCTATGCGATTTGGGGAAAGAATCCAACTTCGCTGCGGAAAATTGATGCCGAACAACTCGACAAATTGGATTACGCAATCGCCGCATTGAAAAAAGAGGGTATTTATACCAATTTGAATCTGCATGTTGCCCGCTGGCTTGACGACAGAGACGGTTTCCCGCATAAGGATAAAAGACCGACTTACGACAAGGGACTCGATAACTTCATGCC
>WRCR01000181.1 GCA_009783865.1 Planctomycetaceae bacterium
CATCACCGGCACCTCCTACACGGTTAATAACTTATTAGCGAATACGCGGTATCATTTCCGTGTAACGGCAATTGCATCTAACGGTGCTAAGTCCACTCCGTCGCTGGTTGTGGGGGTGACGACACCAGACGGACTTCCCCGACCGGTTATTGATGAGGTTAATACCAAAGCCGTTTCCAGCAGCAGTGTAATAGTGAAATGGAATCCGGTTCAGGGAGCAAGTAAATACACGCTCGAATGGAAGTTGGCTAGCGATAACGGTACGAATCCGAAGTGGACCGCAATCGACAACATCACCGGCACCTCCTACACGGTTAATAACTTATTAGCGAATACGCGGTATCATTTCCGGGTAACGGCAGTTGCATCTAACGGTACCAAGTCCACCCCGTCGCTGGTAGCGGGAGTGACGACACTGCCGCTTAGCAACGACGACCAGTACGAAAATAATGATACTTTTGCAACGGCATATAATCTCGGCAGCGCGGCAAAAACGATTAGTGCTAAATCCGTTGTCACCAACGGAGTAGTTGACGAGGACTATTTCAAGTTCACTCTCAACAGTACCGGCAGTGCTAACAGTTATATCAAGATTAACTTTACACATTCGATTAGCGACCTCGACTTAGTGCTTTATAATTCGGCGGGAACGCAATTGGCAAGTTCTAGCGGAGTTGGCAATGAAGAGAGAATTTCTCTCGCCGGGCTTTCTGCCGGGACTTATACGGTTTGGGTGAAGAATTACGGTAAGAAGACGAATGATTACACGCTGACTTTCCAGCCGTAAATAAGGTTTAGCGGGGGCTAAAGCCCCCGCCTCTTTATCGTCTCTTTATCTCCACAGCAATGTTTCGAACCTGTGCCGATTGCTCCGACGAGGTCTCCGCTATCTGCGAAACAAGTTGCGCCGCTCCGCCGGCAAGAGAAACAATCTCGTCCAATGCCGCTGCCGTTTGCTTCGCTATAACCGCCCCGTCTTTTATCTGGACGTTGCTCGATTCAATTAGCGATGCCGTCTCCTTTGCCGCCTTTGCACTCCGGGAAGCAAGGTTGCGAACCTCCTCGGCAACTACCGCAAACCCTTTGCCGTGCGAACCCGCTCTTGCGGCTTCAACAGCGGCATTCAACGCAAGCAGATTCGTTTGAAACGCTATTTCATCAATCGATTTGATAACCTTCTTCGTTTGGGCAGAGGTATCACAGATTTTCTGCATCGACGAAACCATCGTCTGCATCTGTCCTTGACCCTTTGCCGCAGCCGCTACCGCATTTTTCGTCAATTCATTTGCCAGCGCAGCGTTTTGTCCGTTGGTCTCGGTTAATACCTGCGTCTTTTCAATCTCCTGCACTATACCGGATAAACTGCTGTCAGACCGCTCTATTGCGCTGCGCAATTCATATGCTTCCGCTTGAAGCGTTTGGATTTCCTGCTGTGATTGTTCTGCTGCCCTGCTGACTTCTTCCATCTCGCTGCGGATAGTGACGGTCTCCGTCAAGTCGTCAAAGTATTGTACCGCACCGGTATCTTTGGCATTGCTGTCCGTAATTTTCATACTGCGGACATCGAAGATGTTCTTTTCGATGGTCATCTGCTGCTGCGAAGCGGTTCTCCGCTTGAGCATTTCCTGCAAGGTCTTTTGACTTCCGTTCAATTTTACCGCCGCCGCTTTTTTGTTGCGGAACACTTCTGCTCCCGCTTTGTCATAAAGAAGTATCGGCAGCGGCAATGTATCCAATACCTGTTGATACCATAATTCCCGTTTTCGTTTGCCTTTTATAATCATATAGACGGCAAAAAAAGCAAACAGAAAAGCAATCAACAGACAAAGAACCGCTAAGAATCGGTTGCAGCTTTGCTTGTTTAAGTTCTTGATAATTATTTTCTGAACTATTAACTCTTGTTCCGCTGTTTTTATGGCGTTGTTAGCGGCAGTCAATTCACTTTGTAGTTTCGTCTTTTCATCAGAAAGCGTGTTAACTTGTTTTTCTGTTTCATCTAACACTTTTTGCAAGTCGTCAGGGGATTTCTTTTGCTGCGACAATTCCTTTTCGTATTTTTCTTTCGTTTCTTTCAACGCAGTATTTTCTTTCAGTAATTCTGCCGTCTGCCGTCTGCTGTCTGCCGTCTCCTTTTGCAACGCTAAGAGAGTTTTCTGTTCCTCTGCGAGTTTTGTTTCGACTTCCTTTTTTGCTTCTTTCAACTCAGTTTTCAACGTAGTATTTTCTTTTAGCAATTCTGCCGTCTGCTTTTGCAGTTCTGTCTTTTCGATAGAGAGCGTGTCAACTTGTCTTTCTGTTTCATCTAACGTTTTTTGTTTATCTTCAAGAAATTTGTTTTGTCGCGTCAATTCCTTTTCGTATGTTTCTTTCAACGCAATATTTTCTTTCAGTAATTCTGCCGTCTGCCGTCTGCTGTCTGCCGTCTCCTTTTGCAA
The DNA here is from genome assembly GCA_009783865.1 of Planctomycetaceae bacterium. Taxonomy (GTDB): domain Bacteria; phylum Planctomycetota; class Planctomycetia; order Pirellulales; family Thermoguttaceae; genus WRKP01. The sequence continues at coordinate 2,436 of WRCR01000181.1, forward strand.
CGCTAAGAGAGTTTTCTGTTCGAGAGATTTTTGCGTTTCCAGCAACTCCGTATTTAGTTCGGTCAATTCCGCCGTTTTCTTTTGAGCAAGTTCCTTTGCATTGCCGAGGACTTGTACCTCCGCCGTCAATTCCGTTATTTGAGACGCAGCGGTCTCTTTCTCCTTCTCGCTCTGTTCCCTCTGTTTCAGAAGAGCGGCTTTCTCCGTTTGCTCTTTTGCAAGCACCGCCTCAATCTGTTTTTTTTCTTCCTCAAGTTTTTTGTTCGCAGCGGTATGTTCATATAATTTCTTTTCAAGTTCATGTCGCAGCACCAGCCAATCAGAATCTTTTTTCTCTTCCTTTTTCTCTTCCTTTTTTTCTTCCTTCTTCTCAACATATTTTTTCTGTTCCGGTGCGGTTTGTTCCATTACAACGGGTTTGTTTTCCGGCGTTTTAACTTCTTCCTTCTTCACCGGTTCTTGTTTTACGGGTTCCTGTTTCGCCGGTTCCTGTTTTTTTTCAACCTGTTTTTCTTCCGGCTTTTTTTCTATAACCGGCTCTTGTTTTTCTACAACCTTTTTTTCGTCTTTTTTTGTACTCGCAAAACTTATATCCTCAAAATACTGCGGCAATTCCGACGGAACGGCAATACTCGGCAGCGGAGTACGTCTCTGTTTTTCTATATTTCCAAAGTACAGAGGCAGTTCCGACGGAACGACAGTATAGCCGTGCGAAAAATCGTTAAAGAGCAATTCAGCAAATACTTCCGTCTGCTTTGCCGTTTGTTCACATTGCAGAACGGGTTCTTTACATTTAACAAAACCGGCTTGCAGCATTTCGATACAATATGAATCCGAGTTGCAAAACAGCAGTAAAACGCCGACAAATGCCGCCGAAATCAGCGGAAATGAATGAAACCGTGTGACCCTAACCATGATACACCTAAATTCAATGCAATTTGACTAAACTACAATACTGCTTTATCTTTATCGTCTTTATTATACAACGTGTTTTACTCATTTTGTGTATTTTATGCGGTTTTTTTGTATCGGCGTTGTTTTCTCCGGCAAAATCAGGTAAAAATAAAGCCACAGATGGTCTTTCAATCCCCCAGCATCGGACATAATCACCATGCCGAACATCGTTCCGTTAAGTGCTTTAGAACCGAATCAGGAAGCCGATATTTTCGCTCTCCTTGCCGAAAAAGAACAGAAACAAACCAAGAAAGACAAACCCTATCTACAGGTTCTCTTTCGGGACTTCAAGCGGGAAGTGCGCTTTCCCATATGGTCGGACTTGCCGATTTACGAAGAGTTTCATTCGCTCCAGCCGGGTATGTTTTGCAAACTGCGGGCGACATATCGTGTAAATCAGTTCGGTTCACAGTTAGACATTCAACGGATTCGGCAGGCAATCGAAGACGATAAGAAGGACGGGTTCGACCCGTTGATGCTGCGTCCGAAGTCGCAGTTTCCGGTTGACGAAATGTTAGGCGAACTCCAAACGATAGCGGAAAAGCAACTCGGAAAGAGCAAACTCCGAATCCTTGTATTGAAAGTCCTGAAGGACTACCGACCGGCAATTCTATCCTGCACGGCGGCGAGGTATCATCATCACTGCTTCATCGGCGGACTGCTGGAACACACTCTTTCTGTCACGAAAATTGCCGTTGCACTGGTAAATCATTATCACGCCTTGTATCCGAATCGAAAAAAAGATATTTCGAGGGAATTAGCCGTTGCCGGTGCAATTCTGCACGACATCGGAAAGATTCGGGAATACGAACCGGAAGCCGGTTCGATGAAACATTCCGTTGAAGGAGAACTGCTCGGACACGCCGTTCTGGGCAGGGATATTGTCCGCGAGACGGCAAAGGAAGTTGAATTGGAAGACCATTTACGGATTCGCCTCGAACATATTATTATAACGCATCAGCATTATCCTGATTGGGGAGCGGCAAAACCGCCGATGTCGCTTGAAGCGATGCTGGTGCATCATGCGGATTCCTGTGACGCGCTTCTCGGCTGTTTTTGGAATGTGTTCGAACAGGACAGCGGCATTGACCTGCTTACTTCAAAGAAAAACGTAGTCGGCTATCCGCTGTTAAAACCGCCAAAGGAGTGATTAAAACGGCAATGCAAACGGCAACTGTGGCGCAGAATCTACCGCTGCTGGAAACCCGTCAACCGCCGGTACTTCAAACGGCAAAGCCGCCGTATGCTGCGGTACATCAAACGGCAAGACCGCTGCTTGCACCGGTGCGGCAGTCGCCGGTGTCTCCAACGGCGATAAATCATGCAGCGGCAATAATACCGCTCTTTCAGAAATGCCGCTCGGTTGACCAAGATTATCTATTCCCATCGGCATCTGATTGCCAGTCTGAAATCCACTGATTCTACTGCCCGAAACCGCAACGGCTGCCGTCTCGTTCTGCATGTGTTCCTGAACCGTCGCCGGTGCTTTAACCACCGGCACCACCGGTATTGCTGCCGTGTTGACAGCCGCTTCGGTCGTAGGACTTGCCGTATTATTCTTCTGCAATATATTTTTTTTCAAAAACGAAATAAGCAAAGCAGCATCTTCCTGTTGCAGCGAAGATTCCGCCAATGCTGTCCGAATTTTCGCTTCCAAGTATTCACCGGTATCAAGAGAATTGGGATTTTTCACGGCAACCGATGTCAGCGCGACAACCACCGCATAAAGCGCAAGTGATGCCCCTAATGATTTCGGAGCATAAAACTTCAATGCAGTTCCAAAGGACTTCTTGAGACGCAGTGATTGACCGGTAGAATCAATACTGCATATCTCATCGAGTATCAGATGCGACATATAACCGGCAAATAGTGCGAAACCCTTGCACAGATGCTCCGCCAGTGTGCCGGACGAAAGAAAATACACGGCTTGTCCCGCTAAAACCGCAGCCGGAATGCTGTGAAACAATCCGCGATGAACCGTGATGTGTTTTATCATACTTCCGACCCCGAATCGGACGAACATGAACACTGCTGCTCCGGCAAGCAGGATGGTATCCCTTTCGACATCGAAGTGCCGAAGCCGGTCAACGAGTAAAACGGCGCACAAACCGGCGGCGAAATAGATACATTCCTGAAAAGAACGGCTGGAATCGCTGTCGATGTCCGGCAACATACCAGCCATGCTGCACAAGCCCGCCGAAAGCAAACACACCGGTGCCGAAAAGCCGAATTGGTAAGCAACCGCTCCAAAACAAATACCCGTTATGGTGCTGCAAGTAAGGTGTTGATTAAAACTTCCCATCGGGGGCTGAGGTTAAAAATTATCAATTATCGCGGACTTGTATCGGGATTCGAACTTGTCTGCGGAGCAGCGAATTTCGGCTGTCTTCCATGCCGTTGTAATTGTTCCGGCAATGAACCCTGTTGGTTCCCCTTGTCTGAAGCAACATTTTGGTCGCTGACATTACTCGCAATCATCGGTGCTGTCCGCGCCGTTTCGGGTGTCCGCATCGTAAATTGCATATCAAGTTCGGAAGAGCGTACAACGACCAACTCGTCAATTCCGTCTCCGTTAAAGTCGGCAACTATCGGTTTGTCTCCGGGTTCGCCGAAACGGAAACCCGGTTCGTATTTGAATCCGTGTTCAACATCGCCTTTTCCGAGATACCAAATACCGTTGACGAACAGACCGATTTTATCGATGCCGCTGCCGTCCCAATCGCCGACTACCGGAATGCCTCCGGCAATCGATTCCGCATTGGAAGTGTCAACGAACAACTTTTCGCTGTCTTCGATTTGTCCATTTCCATTTTTATCGATGTACCATTCACCGCCGCGATATAAGCCGATTGTCTTGATGCCGTCGCCGGTGAAGTCGCCGACAAACGCTTTGTCGCCTTCGTCGCCGGATTCAAAGACGTGGTCAATCACATCGCGGCGTGTCTGTAATGTGCCGTCCGAAGCCGGTGCTTGTAAATCGCGGACAGCCGCTTCTTTCGCATCGTAGAGAGGCACATTCTTTGCGCGCTTTCGAAGTTTAGTATGCGTCTTGAGCGGATTATTATCGCTAGGCAGACCGGTTGTTTGCGCGGCAATTTCGGCTTCGCCTGCCCGTTTCGGACCGAAGATACCGATGTCCGCTTTGCCGTCGCCGTCCCAATCGCCGACAACCGGCTGGTCGTTTGAGGTTCCGAGTTTTACCATAATGTCATCTTTTTCGTCCCATTTTCCGTCGCCGTTTCTGTCAATGTACCATTGACCGTTGAGGTAGATAGCGGGTAGCGCAATACCTTCACCGTTGAAGTCGGCGGCAAGCGGAATGCCTTCTTTGGGACCGAAGGTGAAGAGGCGGACCTCATTTCCGTCTTTGTCACGCATTTTCCAAACGAGTTCATCCATCGGATTCGCTTCCCAGTTGACGGAAACATATCTCGTTTTTGCATCGGCATCAATACTGTCATTGGAATTGTTAAGCATCATGACTTGCTGCGAAGAACCGTCCGATGCATAAACACCCTGACTCGATGCTTGCGCAAAAGCAATGTCACGGGGATAACCGGCATTGATAACGCTCAACTGCCAAGAATATCCCGGCGATGCAAGTCCGCCTCCGCCATATCCCGGCATGAAGGAATTGTTTATCAGCGGCGGCTGCCAACTAGGTCCTGCGGCAATCCCCGGATTTCCTAATGCACCGCGGTTGGGAGGCGGTGGTGGCGGCGGCGGCGGAGGAGGAGGAGTCGGCGGCGGTGGAAGCGGCTGCGGCGGAACCTTCTCCAATTCGCCGAAGTTGTAATTGATACCGTGCTGATTATCACCGACTCGTATTCCGGTAATGAAATCATTGATGGTTTTATCACCGCCGAGTGAACCGACCGTTTCCTCACCGTCATCGTAAAATTCCGGCTGTGTTTCTTTTATCGCATAGACAGCATTGGGGGCTAAATCAGAAAATTTATAATAACCGTTTGCGTCCGTTTGTATAGTCCGCTGAAGTACATAGTTTCCGTCAACGAGTTTATACAAAGATACGTCAACATTCTGGATACCGGCTTCGCCGCTGTCTCTCAAACCGTTTTTATTTGCATCGACATAAACATAACCGCTGATGGAACCATTTTGCGGAACGTATGGAATCAATTCGCCGAAGTTGTAATTGACACCGTGTTGATTATCACCGACCCGTATTCCGGTAATATAATCACTCACGGACTTATCGCCGCCGAGCGAA
>WRCR01000182.1 GCA_009783865.1 Planctomycetaceae bacterium
AATACGAGCGGCGGGTGATAACCCGCTGGTTGTTCACGGTTTAATCGGCGGAATAGGATACGCCGTCGGCGGCGTGCCGGGAATGTAATTCGGACGCTTCTTCAAAAGAACATTATACATCACCCGTGATTGTCCCATCCAGACATCCGTCGCCTCCCAGCCGATATGATACGTCTGCGCATCAATCTTCGCCTGCCGCGGATGAATTGCCGGTACCGTGACCACCTTGTAGTCGCCGGGCTGACTTTCATGCCGCCGATAATACGAAAAATGCGTCACCTTTTCCTCAAGACGTTCGTCGTCGCGGCGTTTCGCATATCTTGCCGTCGAAGTTTGCGGTGTAACCCGTCTCGGTTCATAATACTGCAAACCATCTGCGCCGGTCTTAATTTCGAGATTTTCTAACTCCGCTCTTCCGCCTTCCCAGCCGCGAAAACGCGGTCTCTCCTCCGGCGGCTGCGGCATTTGCGCAGACACTTGCAAAGCACAAAGAAACAATAACAAGAAAAAAAATGGACAGCGCATTGCAACTAACAGCCGACTCCGCAGCCAACTCTGAAAGGCGGCGTTATTTTTTACGGCTTATTCTCTATTGTGTTTTCTCCTTCGTCTCCGATGTCTTGAACCGTGACCATTGAGGGCTTCCGCCATGCGGTCAAGGATTTCAGTGCAGATTTGCCGGACTCTTTCCCTCGTGAGTCCAAGCAGCGCACTGATTTCCTTGTAGGTCCGCACTTCCATACCGCAGAGACCAAACCGCATCTTTACTATTGCCGCATCACGTTCATTCAGTTGTTCTACCTGTTTCAGAACCAGCGACAAATTATCGTTGTCCAGAATTTCTTCTTCGGGACTTTTCATCCGGTCGTCCGTCACCATTTCACTCATCGTCCAGCCGGTTTCCGATTGGTCTGCCTGCGGAACAAGGTTGTTGACAAGGACGGCTTTTTTAATAATCGACAATTTCTTCCGCGCTATTCCGAGTACTCTCGCCGTCTCTTCCGGTGTCGGTGAACGTCCTAATTCTTCCAATAGACGATTACTCGCTTTGCGCCACTTCGTCAAGATTTCCACCATGTACGCCGGAATTCGGATTGTCTTTCCCGAATTGATTAAAGCACGTTTAATGGTCTGTTTTATCCAATAACTTGCGTAAGTTGAAAACCGTGTTCCCATCGAGGGGTCATATCCTTCGACAGCGCGCATCAAACCGAGGTTGCCTTCTTCAATCAAATCCTGAAACGACAAACCCTTTCCGATATAAGCACGTGCTATATTCACAACCAGACGCAGGTTTGACCGAACCATCCGTTCACGCGCTTCTATGTCGCCTTCTGCAATCGCAAGAGCCAACTCGGTCTCCTCTTCCGCTGAAAGAAGAGGAAAACTGTTAATCTCGAATAGGTACATATCAAGCGGCGACTGCACGGCAGTACTTGACGACTCGATAATGTAATTAGTTTCAGAAGACATAAACGGCTTCGATTTTGCAGGACGACAAAACAACTCCTAACTGATAGTATAATCGTCTTGCCGTCCGCTTTTCTGCAAAAACAGAATTTATTATCATGTTATACCCTATTATCGTATTATACCCGCTGCTCTTGAAAAAAGGGCTGTACCAGAGTTGTCAACTGTTTGCATGGTACCGGTTATTACAGAAAAAGGGTTAAACTATTCCCTGCCGGTGAGAAGCGATAACTGTTTGCTGCTGAATTCCTCACCGGTAAAACGGTTGGAAGAATTCTGATATTCGTCAAAAGCACTTTTCGATAATTTTCTGCCCCAAAGCGTAGGATACTGTCCCGTGATACATGCTTGACAAAGTGAATCCGCCGGCAGTCCAATGGCGCGTGAAATCGACTCTATCGGCAAGTAGCGCAAAGTGTCGGCACCTAAATCGGCAGCCATTTTTGCTTCAACTTCCTCATTTACTTCCCATTCTTCCAGCGGTGCATCGTTCATGTATTGCGGTACAAACAGTTCACTGTAAGTGGACATATCGACTCCGTAAAAGCACGGCGAAATAATCGGCGGACACGCTGCCCGGACGTGTATCTCCTTGACGTTGCCGAGTTTACGGATACGTTCCAAGAGAACCCGCATCGTGGTACTGCGGACTATAGAATCTTCGACAAGAAAAATTCGTTTGCCTTCAAGAACTTCACGCAGCGGTGTATATTTTGTTTCGGCTTTCTTCCAGCGGTATTCACCGCCTTCGATAAAAGTTCTGCCGCTGTATCGGTTGCGGATAAGACCTTCCAAACTCGGAATACCCAGTTCATACGCCATTGAATCCGCCGCCGCCTTGCTGGTATCCGGAACAGGTACAACGATTATGTCGTCATCTATCGGCACATCGCCTCGTTCACGTTCCTGTCTTGCTAATTCAACGCCGAGATTTTTGCGCGCAAGATAAACGCTCTTGCCGTTCAACGTACTTGCGACATTGGCGAAATAAACCCATTCAAAGAAACAATGCGCCGTTTTTTTCGATTCTGCAAAACGTTCAAAACGGATTCCTTTGTCGGAAACGATGATTATCTGCCCCGGGGCAACCGGCTTGATGCTTTCAGCAGAAAAACCGAGATTGAACAGCGCAACGCTCTCGCTTGCTGCGGCAAAAAGGGAACCTTCAACGGCGTAGCAGAGCGGCTTGAGTCCAAGCGGGTCGCGGGCAACGAACATTTCGCCGAGAGCATTGAGAAACACCACGCTGTATGCTCCGTCGAACTGTTGCGAAAGTGTTTGACTAACAGCCAGCAAATCCGGTTCTTCCTGCGGCGAAAGTGCAGCGCAAATATGGTGCATAAATACTTCAGTGTCGGTTTCCCTTGCGAGATAGGTATTGCCGTCACTTAAAAGCAGACCCTGTAGGTCGTTAAAGTTGGCAAGTTGCCCGTTGAACGCAAAACTGAACCATTTATGCTTTCTTATGTGATGCCGTTCGAAGGGCTGGGCATAACTTCGGTCGTCGTGCCCGCAGGTTGCGTAGCGGACGTGACCGACTGCTGCTCTTCCGGCGTATTTGTTTAACAAGGCGGCAAACTTACTGCGGTTAGTGAAGTGAAATACTTCGGAAACCGTTCCCACGTCTTTGTGAGTATCAATAAGTTGTCTGCGGTACGGGGAATAAGTAGTCATTCCCGCAGCGAGTTGTCCGCGGTTTTGCAAGTCGAGGAGCATGCGCGGAATCAGTGATGAAATTTCCTCGCGTCCGGTGGCGGGACAAAGCGGCGAAGCGTCCCCGTCCGGCAAATGGTAAATCGCCGCAATACCGCATTCTTCGTGAAGGTCACCCATTGTTGTAGCAGATTAAGTTGAATAATAAATTGTCAGACAGTATTCTAACTTTTTACGTGAAAATTGCAAGTGTAGGTCAACACGAGCGTAGAATTACAGTATTTCTGAAATACGCCTACGCTAATTTTTTATTTATCGCTTTTACGTTCAACGATTTTTATCTCCGTCGGCTGCAGCGTCAGTGTTTCGCTCTTTCCGTCAATGTTCACTATCACGCTTCGATCGGATATGCAGTCCGTGTTCAAAAAATATACCTTGTCCGAATAATCAGCAAAAGCGATGTAATCGACATCACGTTCCTTGTCCGGCAACGCAGTGATAGTTACGTCCTGTTTCACGCCGTCCGCCAAATGCCGCAATATATCCTGATATAACGGCGCAACACCGGCATGTCCCGGATATTCCCACGTCAAAAGCAGGTACACACGTCCCTTTCCCTTTGATTGCGTCAGCACAACAGGACTGCCATCGGCGGTCTCGACAACCGTCCGCACCCCAGCACCGAACTTCGCATTAGCAATGCTCACACCGTTCCCCAACTGCGCCGCCGTCAAAGGAAAGCCCGCCGCTTTCAAAACGTTATCCGCCGGTTTGCGTCCTTCAATTTGAACGTCAATAAGCGGTGCGAAATTACCCGCATTGATTAAATCGGCAGCAGCGTAATCCTTGTATTCTCGGTCAAAGCGGGTAGAAAAATGCGGCACCGCCAAAAATAAAGTTCCGCCGTTTTTCACATAATCGTCAAGCACCGGCATGAGTTCCGGCACCATTGAGTTCCAACCCGTGAATGCGGCGAAGTCATAACGCGATAATTCCCCGCTCCACATTTCTTCGTCAATTCCTACTACATCAACTTGCCCGTATGGAGAACCGCCGACCCAATTATTGTTATACGGCTTGAGTGAGTCAACCGGAGTCGGGAAAAACACTTTCATCGCCGCTTGCCAAGTGCGTTCCGGTTCGCCGTACTTCCACAAGGGATTCTTCTCTGCTGTTTCATGCTGCGCCCAAATTGCAAATCCGCCGTGAAACAGACCCACCCATGAATCGCAGTTGCCGAGAAGCAGTGCAATCTTGGTCTTCGGCGAACCTGCCGGTCGCGGATTGTCGCGGACGAAATCGTAAAATTCCTTCATTGTCCGCCGATATTCCACCGCCCCGTGTCCGAAGTAATTGTAGTTCTTTTCGGCGGGCTTGCCGCCCCATTCCGAATCCGCTTCGGTGCGGGTGTATTTGCCTGCCTGTGTGTAGTCGCCGCCGGATTCCAACACGATGACCGATGTTCCCATCAGGTATTGCAGATACAATCCGGATTTGAGCATGTCATATTTTTGCGGAACAGTGTACGGCACAGCAGTCGTTTGCCATTCGTGTGCGAGCCAGCCGCCCCAGTATTCCGGCTGCCAACGCCGCGCCGCGCCCCGCATTTCGGCAGTAGCGTATGCAACGTTCATTGCACCGATGGCATAGAGTTCACTGCACATGAAGTCAACGCCGCCTGCCAACTCATAATGCGCAAGAGCAGAACCGGAGGTTGAGAGGTAATACTTATAGTCGTTATGCCGACTACGCGCGGGACCTATGTACTGGTTAATGAAACGGTCACGTGCCAAACGGAGGTCAGTAAAATCAATGGGAACCTTGCAGGCAGTGGCTTCACGCGCCCCTTGATAAAGGTAACCTGCATATTCACCGATGTTGTTTTCGAGGAAGCGTCCCCGCATGATTTCGCGATAGCGGGCAAGCATATCCGGCGGGTCATGATGATAAATCGTCATGAAACTGTGATTGCGCTGCGCCATTTCCGCAAGGAAATCGTATTTCACTTCCTTGAACTCCGGCTCTTCACTCCAGAGTACAAAGAGGTTGCCTAACTCTTTGTCGATGAATTCACGTACATTCTTGACTTGCGATTGCTGCTCGCCGAAGTTGTCATCGGGGTTTGTGTGTCCATCTTCCTTTTGACTGTAATAACAGATGCCGACTTGAATATCTTTCGATTCAAGCGGCGGTTTAAGCGTTTCTGTTCGCGGCGTAACCATAACGGAACCTTCAACACGTTCACCATCGGCGAGGTCGATGCCGACCTTTACCGTGAAAGGTTTTTGTCCCGGTTTGATGCGTCCGCGATGTGTCGGCAGCGGCGTTGAAAACACGGGCGTATCGGGAATAGTATAATGATACTTTACACCATCTTTGCCGGTTGCGCCGGCATCCACCATCCAACAGCGGTTCATTTGGTCAACGAAACTTCGGAGAACTACGCGTCTGCCTTTCCATACTTCTAAAGTGTACTTACCCGGCGGTTCAACGGAGAAGCCGTAAATGCCGCGGGTGTTTTCAAACGTGACTCCATTCTGTTTTCCAAGCGGCGGCAGAGCGAAAGTCAATTCGACCGGATGTTCCGGTTGAATCGCTCCCAAGTGTCCGTTGACCGGTGTCTTCATCGGCATTTTATTGACACCGTCTGTTAGATACATCACTTCCGGCATGCCGAAAATCGTCCAAGCGGGTTTTTGGTCTAAAGCAGTGATGTAGAACGTGATTTCGCCTTTTTCCCATTCTGCGGCGGTAATGTTTTCGGGCGGAATCGGCACCTTGAAATGACGGGCGGTAGGCACCGCTTCCTTGAATATAACGGTTTCGCCGAAGGCGGCACTGCATAGGATTAAAAATCCTACGCTAATAAAAGAAATATATCTCATTTTCCGGTAGTACTTTTAATCGAGTAATCCTTTGCTGAACTGCGCCGATTTGATGTGAGCATTTCCGCAATAACACCGATAGACAAAAGTTGAGCACCAAAAAGGAGCGCAGCAACTCCGTAAATTACAGCGGGACGATGTCCGATATTCACCGGCTCATTCAAACCGAGACAGGTCAGCCAGTTAAGTCCCAAGCGGGATATTCCCCAGATACCGGCAAGATAAATCAACACCGCCGCGCCGATGCCCGACGCAATCAAACCCAGCGTTCCGATTAAATGCTGCGGACGCTGTCCGTAAGCAGTCAAAAACCAGACGGTGAACAAGTCCAAAAATCCCTTAATGAAACGGGTAAAACCGTATTTTGAATGTCCGAATGTTCTGGCGCGGTGAGCAATCACTTTTTCGCCGACCCGATAGCCGCGAGCGGCAGCAAGAACGGGAACGAAGCGGTGCAACTCCCCGTAAAGCGTTATTTCGTTGAAGATTTCGCGCCGATAACATTTCATTCCGCAGTTATGGTCGTGAAGTTTAACGCCGGTCATATAACTAACCATTGCGTTGAAGAATCTTGACGGAATAACTTTGTGCCAAGGGTCGTGCCGGATTTTTTTCCAGCCGCTGACAACATCGAGAACTTTGCCGTCTTCCTGCGGTTCGAGCATAGCGAGAAAGCCCGGTATTTCCTTCGGGTCGTCTTGCAAGTCGGCATCCATCGTGATAACAACATCGCCGCTCGCTTTTTCAAAACCGGCGGTTAACGCTGCTGCTTTGCCGAAATTTCGGCGGAAACGTATCCCGCTTATTTTTGTGTCTTTCTGGTGCAGTTCTTCGATTTTCTGCCAACTGCTGTCGGTTGAACCGTCATCGACAAAGATTATTTCGGTCTCGTATTGTTCCTGCTTAACGACAGCGTCTATTTCTTCGTAAAGTTTGACGATGCTTTCGTCTTCATTATAGACAGGTATTACAAGGGAAAGTTTCATTGTATATTACTCCTGAAGAGGTCTGTTTTCCTTGATTATACCGGAAGCGGTGACAAACTTCAATACGGGCAGATTACAGATTTATATTTCTCATTTCGGCAACAGCGGTTTTTATGTATTTTTAAAGGTACTTTAAAGATTACGGCTCTGTTATTCGGACGGATACAGCGAACAAATTCAGGGCGGTCAACGAAGGCAGCGATACCCGCATCAGCGGGTTGTTGAACAGATTTTGTACCGACGGTGACGGTCGCTGTTATAGAACTCACGCCTGAGAGCGAGATGATTTTTTTCCACTTTGGCTCTTTGTGGTTACAGATATAACCGTCACCGTATGAATCGCCGTTGCAGCCGGAAACGGTGCAGGTGGAGGGTATATCCTCGCCTGTGTTAATACCGCTGAAACTGCTTGATGTTACAAATTCACGCAGAAAGAGCGGTTCTACCTTTGCCCGAATCGCATTTTCATTCTCTTCCCAAAGGTGATACCACGGACGTGACTCGCCGTCAACAGTGCGTATGCCCTGGTCTTTCGGGGGACCCCACTAGCCGCCCCACGGTTTTTCATGGACTTCATGAGTAACGTCATAAACCGTGAAT
>WRCR01000183.1 GCA_009783865.1 Planctomycetaceae bacterium
ATTGAACAACGGATATGGTATCGGCGTTATTAAACTTAACCGTGAAAATCCGGTTAAAAGCGAAATAATTGTATCGGCAAGAGAGCGGGAAGTTGTCGATATTAACTTTATGAATTTTCTTTCTGAGATGAACCTGGACTTTTATGTATTTATTGAGGAAAGCCGAAAAATCATTGATACAAAGTTCATCGATACAGAAAGATTTGACCCCGTATTATCAACCGTAAAACCTAAAACTATTTTACATTAAGATGAGTGAAACAAAGAAAATCGTTTGGCTGTTAAAACAGACACAGGTGAGTTCGCAATATGAATTCACAACTATTGGTGTTTTTGACAACGCGGAAGCGGCCGGTCTTGCATGCCACCACTTAAATTTGAGGTATTTTTTTCTGGACGACTACGAGTATTGCTATACCGAAGAAGACGGTGCCTTCTTTAGATATACCGGAACGGAACGCTATGGAGACGATGTTAGTATTGACGCAGAGCAATATGATATTTCGTATGACGAGCACTCACACTTTTATACTGTTGAATGGAAAAGAGTTCTTTCCGATGTTCCCGATTGTTGGTTAAGTGATGACGAAGACAGCGTGGAATAGAAGGCGATGTTGCACAAAAATCCGCATTCCTTCTGGTTCAACACCGCTGGCTTTGAAGAATTCGTGAAGGACTTTGCTAAACTTAAAACCCCCGATGGAACCACAATTCCAACCCCGTTTAGAACGCCAGATTGAGTATCCGCTGCTCGAACAACATTGGATGCAGCACGGCGTTCTCGCTGCCGTGAGCGGCGGTGCCGATAGTACCGCTATGCTCCACTGTCTCGCAAGATGTTTTCACAAAAACAATATCACTTCAGAAAACAATCCAGCCCCCAAAATAAAATTAGCAGTCGGACATATCAATCACAAACTCCGCGGAAAGGATTCCGACGATGACGCTGACTTCGTCCGGCAGTTAGCCGAACATTACAAACTCGATTACTATGAATACTCCATCGCCCAAGCCGATTGGCAAAACATTAAAACCGGCAGCAAAGAAGGCGATGCCCGCTCTATCCGGCAACGGTTCCTCGTTGAAACCGCAGAGAAAATCGGCTTTCGTTATGTTGCAACCGCACATACCGCCGATGACCAAGCGGAAACCGTCTTGCACCGCTTGATTCGCGGCACCGGCATCAAAGGTCTCGCCGGTATCCGTCCGTTCCGGCAAATCAATGCCGCAATAACATTGCTTCGTCTGCTGCTCTTTTGCGACCGCAGTTATCTTCTGGAATATCTGCGGCAAATCAATGCCGAATACCGCACGGATTCCACTAACGCCGAGAACGAGTTCACCCGCAATAAAATCCGCAACATTCTGTTGCCGCTGCTGCGGGATACGTTCAATTCGGAAATCAACCGGTCGCTGTGCCGCCTCTCGGATATTGCGGATGAAACCGAAAACACTTTGACCGAATTGACCGACAACCTTTTGGAACAGATAATGCTGTCGGAACGGGAAAACGAAATCGTTCTCGACACTGACAAGTTGCGGCGTTATTCATCGCCTGTTATCCGTGAAATGTTTATCCATATTTGGAGAAAGCACAATCTGCCGCTGCAAGGCATGGAGTTCCTGCGCTGGAACGAAATGACCTTTTTCTTTGAAAGCGGAAAGACCGGCGAACAGCGGCAATTCTACAGCGGCATGATTGCCGAGCATCAGAAACATGGGGTTTTACAGATTTTCATAATTCGGCGCAAAGAGCCGCAGGTGTAGTGAAACGAAACTTGCGGCTCTTTGAAGCCGGAGTACCGGATAAATTACCGTCCACCTCTTGGAGCGAAACCGCCGCCGGTGCCGCCCGGTCTGGCACCGCCGCCACCAAAACCAGTGTTGCCGAAGCCGCCCGGTCTGGTGCCTCCGCCAAAGGGACTCATTCCACCTTGCATACCGCCGCCGGCACCGCTGCCGCGCATCATGTTCATGAACGGATTACTGCTGCCGCCGAACCCGCCAGTGCCACCAAAGCCGGTGTTGCCGAAGCCGCCGCCTCCGAAACGGTTGCTCCCGAAACCGCCGGTGCCGCCGAAACCGCTGAAGCCGCTGCCGCCGAATCCTCTGTTGCCCATCCCCATTGAAGTTGTCGAAAACTTCACGGAATCACCCGCATTGTTGGTAATTATCTGCTGTGCCAATGAAGGACTAACCTCCTTCAACTGCACCACTTCAACTATTGTTTCAGACTGCACCGCATAATTGTCCAACTCCTCCACAAATGCTTTAACTTCGATAAACAAGGACTCCGGTGCGGAAACAATGAGCGAATTAGACCGGGCATCTGTGCCGAGAGTCATTTTCGATTCCTGTTCCCTAACGGTGGAACTTTGTCCGCCTCTTCCCATTTGAGACATCATCTGCTGCATCATACCCATTGGACCGCCTTGACCGCCGGGCATTACCATCATTTGCGGCTGGGGTGCTGCTCCGCCGCCGGGACCGCCGAATCGATTACCGCCGCCGCGTTGACCGCCGCCGGTGTTGCCGCCCTGACCGCCGGTTGTAGAAGTGCCGCTTGTTCTCAATCGGTCAGCATAAATCTTTTCAACCGATGCCTGCGCTTCCTCTGCCCGAATGTTTCGCAACTGTATCATCCGCGGCACAGGTTGCCGTTTGATTTCCCCAGCCGGTACATTTTCCTGGTCCAAAATCGGAAGGAGCATTTCGATGGTCTTATGGTCAACCGCATTCGCCTGTATCAGCAAAGCGTTAAGACGGGCATCAGCCGAGATTGAAACGGTTCCCGTCTTTTCAATCGAATTACCCGGCGACAGCATCGCCAGCAGAGCCGCACGCTGTTCTCCGTCAAATGACGGCGAAGTATCAGTCGTACCGGTACCGCTGACACCGCCTCCGGTAGTGCTTGATGTTCCCATCAGCGTTTGCAGGGTTTGGGCTACAACTTCCGCTGTCGCATTAGTCAGATAATAAACCGTCAATTTTGTTTTGCCGATAACGGTCTCGTCGGACAACATTCGGATTAACTCCTCCAGTTTATCCAATGCTTCGGGGTCGTCCGATGAAATCATCAAACCGCTGGGTCCGCTGGAAACAACGACCGGCGGATTCTTTTTCTCAACACTGTTTCCGCCCGCTTGTATCGGTTGATACTGCGGCTCGACTGTTTGTTCTTTCTGCTCGGTATATTGAACGGTTCGAAAACTAACTCGCGGCAAATCCGATTGCGGCGGATTTACTTCAAATGTTTTTTCGATTAAATCGTCAACATTATCCTTCTTGATGGGTTCAATCACAGGAATCGCCCTTTGCGGTTCATTGCCGGGCTGCGCCGGAACCTTGAGCAAATCGCTAGTTGACTTTGACGGTACAATAGCGGAAGGCACAACGACTTTGATTTCGTTCTGTTCGAGTTTGGGCCACACTTCCTTGAGTTGGTCGAGAACCAGCGCGGCAGTTGCCGGTGAAAGCGGAATCGTCCGAATCATTTCTCTGCCGGCAACACGACTGCCGGCACCGTCTTCGCCGAGTTTCAGCAGGAACGCTTTGATGTCAGCAATCTGCGCTTCAGTTCCGCGGACTAAGATTTGCCGACCTACTATATCCGCTTCAACAGTCGGAGCAGGAACACCGGTCTGCACCTGATTTCTGCTGCCCGATGTGGACACGGTAGAATCAATGCTTCCAGTTGCAAAAAATTTCTTTATCGAATCAACAGCCGAAGACGGACTTAACCGCTTGAGCGGAATTACTTCAGTGACTGGTCGATTAACCTGCATCTGTTTGATTGTTTCACGAATTGTGATGTGATTTGCCGGACGAGCCAGTGCCGCAATACCGTTTGTTTTCGGGTCAAGCGAAAGCCGGATATCGGGAATACCGACAAGCAGCGTTTGCAAGACGGCAAGCACCGCGGCGGGGTCAGCAGTTCCGGGGTTGTGAACCTCGAATTGCGGCTGCCCTTCCATTGCGGGATTGCCGGCATTATAGGACTCATCCAGCGTTTGAATAATTTCCTTTGCCCGTTCAATCATGTCGCCGCGACCGGACATCCAAATCCGTGTGCCGGAAATGTCGGTTGCAGTGCGGAGCGAAGCATCGTTTTCGTTAATCGAAAGAAGTTTCCGCATTATCGACAGGGCTTCATCGGCACTGAGATTTTTCGGTTCAATGATTTGAATCTTTCCGCTGGCGACATCGTCGGGGTCATCGATTCGTTTGATAATATCACGGATAGTCCGCAGTGTACCGCCAGTTTCGGTTACGATAATCTGCTGCGACTTCGGCAACTGCACAATACTTCCCTGCGGACCTAATAATTTTTCGGCTTCCGCTTGAATAATATCCGGCATTGTCCGGGACAAATTGAAAACACAGCGGCACAGTTCATATTTTCCGCGGTCGTCCAATTCTTCGGGCGTTATCGGTTCGAGAAGATTCGGCGGTATTCCGTCCGGCAGGTAAATCACGAAGAGCGACTTGCCTTTTCGCAAAAGGGTGAATTCTTTAAACAAAAGATACGAGTTCAAAATATCGATTGCTTCGCTCGGAGTGTATGCCTTGGTGTCGGTCAGATTTAGTGTTCCTTGCGGAGTAAGGTCTGCCTGCAAGGACAAACCGGCTTGTTCGGCAAACCATTCGATAACGTCCCTCCAAGCAGCACCGCGGAAATTGAACCGGACATTTTCACCCTTAAGAGAAGCGGGTAAGTCAACACGAGAGACGGGGGTATCATTGCGAGCGGCGGGTGATAACCCGCCGGTATTACGGCGGGTATAAACTTGCGGCTTTTCTTCCCCTTCCATTTCGCTTTTCGATAAATCGTTAGTTTCGGCTTTATCTTCCGGTTTCGCTTCAGTTTTTATTTCCTGTTTCGTTTCCGCAGATTGTACCGGTGTGCTAACACTTTCTGTTTCTTTTGGTTCCTCCTTATTTGTTTCCATCGGCGGACTTGCGTTCTCTGCTTCTTTTACACTTTCCGCCTCTTTCGCTTCCTCGGATTCTTTTGCGTTTTCGGCACTTTCCATTGTTTGATTCAACAAAGCAGATAAAACGGCGGCACTGACCAGCTGCCGAATGAACGAGACAGGGGTACTGCGGACAGGAGAATCCTGTTTGACCGGCGAGTCCTGTCTTACCGGTGAAGCCGTATTTACAGGTGAGACCGTATTGACCGGAGAAGTTGTATTGACACCATCAGCGGGTTTTTCCAGCTCCGAAATAACAGTCCCGACCGTAGGAGCGGGTGTTTCTGTACTTTCAGGTTTGCTTTCGGCTATGGTCTCGGTAACTTTAGTTTTCTTGACTGGCGGAATTATATCGTTTTCCGCTAACGCTAGTTTTACGACAACCGGTTTTTCCGCAACAGGTTTTTCAACTGTCGGCTTTACAACAATCGGTTCCGGTTTTTTTTCAGGAATATTTTCGGAAACGGCAGTTGTTTCGACTTTGTCAGTGTCAATCTTACCTGCATCAACTGTACTCTGCATTTCCGGCGGATTTTCCACCATTTGTTCCTGTTCTTGTCCGTGCCGGAGACCGAAAAAAACGCCGCCGACTATCAGCAAAGTTGCCGCAACACCGCCAAGATATAAACCGATTTGTTTCATTGTCGTTCACTGATAAGAAAAAATACTAGGGAAAACCGCATTTTGCCGCCCGTTCAAGACGCAGACGTACTGTCCCACTCCAATACATTATAACCCCTGTCGTCTGTTTTCGGACTTCAGAAAATGCCGGTTATAGGGAAAATTCCCCAATTTGGCGAAAAAACGGAAATTACAAAGCAAAATCCGTCTAAATGCGATATTTTATCAGTCAACACGGCGGTTCTACGAACCGACCGCTAAACGGTCATTGCGTTTTGCCGACTTTGATGTTGTGCAATATCCTCGAAACCCGATTCTGCTGGCGGGTCAATTCGACTACTTTTTGCTTCAGAGGTTCAAAGTCGGCGTTGGATTCCTTCTTCAACTCTTCGAGAAACAAATCGTACCGCTGTGTTCGGTCGTTGACCCGCTGCTGCATTGAACGAATCATCTTGAGTTCCGAAAGCAGTTTAATGAGCGGTTCTTTGTCCATCTCGCCGCCTGCGCACGGCATCTGTTCCGGCGGATTTTCCTTACGCTTCTCCGCTTCTTTGATTGCTTCTTTCACCGCTTCAAGCATTTCCTGAAGCGCGGCAATAATCGAGTCCTCGATTTCCATTGTCGCAATATCCAACTTGACGGATTTGAGCCGCTGCTGCGCTTCGCTCATATCGAACCGCGCCTGCAACAGCGATTCCGTCATCGCCTGCGCCGTCCCGTCTTCCCGCAGCAAAACCAGCGCAGCATCAGCGTCTCTTATCACTTCCTGCTGTTCGCCGCTCAACTGATTCGATTGAATTTCGACTTGCCGGCGGTTGAAATCGTCCGCCTTTTTCAAATCATCGGCAAGCGTTTCGGTTTTCCGGCGAATCCCCTGTTCGATTTTTATCATTCGTTGAAAGCGGGACTCCAACCTTTCCAGCGTCTGCATCAATTCTTCTTCCCGAATTTGCCGCAGTATCTTTTCGAGTTCTGCTTTTACCCGCTGAAGTTGCGCTATGGCTTCTTCCTGTTCTTCGACTGCTCCGCTCTTTTCGCTTTTCTTCAGTTTTTCCTCCGCTTGTTTCATTCTGTCGAGAGCGTTCTGCATCGCTTTCTGCTGCGGGCTGCTGTTTTTCTGGTTATCTTTTTCACAGTATTTGTCTTTGTTCTCACTATTTTTATTTTCGCCGTCCTTGTCCTCACCGTCTTTCTTCTCACCGTCCTTGTTCTCGTCGTCCTTTTTTTCTTGTGAATTTGCCGGTGATTCATGTTCCTTCATTTGTTCCTGCAAGGTTTGGGAACGCAGCCGAATATCCTTTTGTTCTTTTTCGAGCGGCGTTATTTGTTCGCTTTCCCGCTGCGTGGTTTTCGCTTCCAATGCTTTTTCCTGATGTATAAGTTCTTCTAAATCCCGCAGAAATTGCTTAATTTTATCTTTTTCTGCGTCCCGCCGCTGTAGTCGATTTTCGTTTTCCAATATCCGCAGGAGTTCCAGCAATTCCTTTTCAACGCTTTCCTGAGCGGAAAGCGAATCGGTGAATCGCCGGTTTTCCAGCAGGCGGACGAGGTTATCCATCTGTACATTCAGCAGTTTATCCTTGCTGATGAGCAGCACTTTTTTGAGCAGAGCGGCACGCTGCGGGTCGGTCTGTGCCGTCACTTCCGAAAGGCGGAACAATATCTGTTCGAGTTGATTGTACCGCTCGGCAATGCTGCGCTGTTTATCCATCAATTCCTGCGCAGAAGATGGAATCACTGCGAAAAGAAGAGGAAACAAAATAAATGTGAAGCGGTACATAGCGGACATTAAGTATATGATGACGTGCCTTATATTTGTACTATTATCCGCCGAAAAATACATTTTGTCAAGTTCTCTATTAACGCAGGAATTTCCTAATCTTACCAGTCCGATTGCAAGTTTTCAGAATCCCAATAGTTTAATGAAGTTTTTCGGTTTGTTGGCGACACCTATTGCCTTTTTCGTCACCGCCTTGGTCTTGTCTCCCC
>WRCR01000184.1 GCA_009783865.1 Planctomycetaceae bacterium
CCGCGGCGATGAATTGATTGCCGAAGGAGAACTGATGTTTGCACATCTGGGAGCGGCGTTTTCCGACCAATCGCTTTTTGCCGATGACGATTTGCTCAATATGATGCGTTCCTTCCGCGTATTCGAAGTGGGAGTTAACACGGATGGTTCCAAAATGATAGACCCGGAGATGAAAGAATGAGTTGCCGCATTGTTATTACCGGCATAGGTTTAGTGACCCCTCTCGGCTGTGATGTTGAAACGGTCTGGAAGAAACTGCTTGCCGGTGAATCCGGTGTCGGAAAAACCACGCTCTTTGACGCAAGCAATTTTCCCACGAAGATTTCAGCGGAAGTTAAAAATTTCAACATGTCCCTAATCGGTGAAAATCCTGCCGACTGGGAAAAACAAGACCGGCACACCCAATTTGCTCTCGTTGCGGGTTTCAAAGCAATGACCGATGCCGGTCTCTGGGATGCCGAAAAGAAAGACAAAAAATTCGATTACGATTCCGAAATGTTCGGTATCTATATGGGTGCCGGTGAAGGTCCGCAGGACTTTGAGTATTTTACCGAAATGGTTCTTGCCGGTCTCGGCGGAGACGCAAACGGCACCTTCGACATGGGTAAGTTTGTCGCAAAGGGTGTCGAAATTCTTGACCCGATTTGCGAACTCGAACAAGAACCGAATATGCCGTCAGCGCATTTAGCGGCTATGTTCAAGGCGTTTGGTCCCAATGTCAACTGTTTAACTGCCTGTGCGGCTAGCGGACAGTCGGTCGGAGAAGCGGCGCAACTCATCAAGAACGGCGAAGCGGATGTTATGTTAGCGGGCGGAACACATTCGATGATTCATCCTTTCGGTGTCACCGGCTTCAATCTGCTGACGGCGTTGAGTACCAACAACGAAGACCCGCAAGGTGCATCAAAGCCCTTTGATAAAGAGCGCGACGGTTTCGTTCTCGGTGAGGGTGCTGCCATTGTGATTCTTGAATCGCTGGAACACGCCCAAAAGCGCGGCGCAAAGATTTATGCGGAACTTGCCGGTTACGGTGCAACTTCCGATGCGTTCCGAATTACGGATATTCATCCCGAAGGGCGCGGTGCTATCGGCTGCATGAGCAAGGCACTGGAAGATGCCGGTTTGACAATTTCGGACATTGATTATATCAATGCTCATGGGACGAGTACGTCGGTGAATGACCGCGTGGAAACGCTGGCGATTAAAACATTGTTTGGTGAAAGGGCGTACAAGATACCGGTGTCAAGTACGAAGAGTGTGACCGGACATCTTGTAGCGGCTGCGGGTGCCAGCGAATTGATTTACTGTATTTTGGCGATTAGGGACGGTGTTGTACCGCCGACCATCAATTATAAAACGCCTGACCCGGATTGCGACCTCGATTATGTACCGAACAAGCCGCGGAAGACGCAGGTTAATATCGCATTGAGCAATAGTTTCGGCTTCGGCGGACAGAACGTCACGCTTGCCGTCAAGCGGTTTGAACCGTAGGATGTTATTCGGAAGGCACAGTTTTCCTTCGCGCTAATTCCGAAGCGTAGCATTTACCAACGGTCTGACGGTGTTCGACTAACCAGTCAGTCAAGCGGGTCGTTCCGGCGGGCGGCGAATCAACATAAAGCAGGTTTGCCTTGAGACCGGCAATTTCCTCTTTCGTAATGACAACATCGCCGACCCAAAGACCGATAATCTTGGCTGCCAGAAGTCCGAACCAATCAGGAACCCGAATCATCGTCCGATTTCTGCCGAGAACGGTCTGTGATATAGTTTCTACCAATTCCCGATAGGTAAACGTTTCCGGTCCAATAGCGTCAATGATTTCGTTCTCGTGTTCCCTTCCCTTTTCAACGGCGAGAGCGGCGAAGTCATCAACGAAAATCGGCTGCAATTTGTACTTGCCGTCACCGGCAATGCCGAAAACCGGAATATGCCGCAGCATCCAAGCAATGTTGTTGATGAGAATATCCTCGTTGCCGAACAATACCGTTGGACGGAGAATTGCGTATGAGATTCCGGTGTCGATTAACGCTTTTTCGAGAGATGCCTTGCCGGAAAAGTATTCGAGCGGCGAATCCAGCGAAGGATTCGTGATGCTCGTATGCACAATCCGCCGGACACCGGCTTATCTCGCCGCTTCGAACAGTTTAAGGGTATTCTCTACTGCAATGCGGTGCTTGAAATTCCGATGATTGAAACGTACCCAATAAGTATTGTACAGCACATCAACGCCGCGAAGCGATTCCATCAGCCGGTCAGGATTATCGAATGATAAGGGAAATGTTTCGATTCTATCACGAAATTCATCGGTTCGAGACAGTGAGTTCGTCAGTGTCCGCACGGTCTTTCCGGCTTGCAGCAGATGCCGCGCAATGTAGCAGCCGGAATAACCAAATGCTCCGGTCACGGCATGAATTTCTGGTGTTGACATAATATTTGCTCCATATTCATTTCATTACCGTCGGATATTTCTACCGAGCCGCCATACCGACGGAGTCAGCAAATCACGTATCCGCAGTGTTACGGTCTTGCCAGTGTTCGTCCATTCAACATCGGCGTAAGCATTCGCTTCCGGGTGCGGGTTAGATATAAATTGTCTCAATGGGCGAAACCGTTCCGGGGTTCCGGCAGCATCAAACATCTGACCGGCTTCATAAGCGGAATAGACGAAGAACACATCATTAACCGCCAACGCCTTCTCCGAAGCAAGTATCGCCGCTTTCAATTCCTCTTCCGGTGCTGCGCCGCGCCCGATTGAAACGCAAACCATGTCTTCATAAACACCTAAAATCACCGTGACCTTCTCATCGTTGTTGCCGGCAGGAAATAAAAACCGCAGCGGCGATTCCGATAAAATATCCGACAACCGAAACGATATTTTCGTCAACTTGAATCCATTGAAGGTCTTATAATTCTTGCTCACGATTTGCTGATATACATCGGGAAATTGAGCGGCAATCTCGGCAAATACTTCGTCCAGCGTTTTGTGAAAACGTTTATCTTCGATGACAAAGCCGCCCAAAATTCCGTGTTCCTGCGAGACAGTAAAAGCGGTATCAAACTTGCCTTTGCGGACTGAACCGAGTAGTCCCCAATAATAGCAAGCCGCAATCCGCTTCAGAATCGTTTCGACTTTCTGCTGACGTGACAACTCCTGTTTCGGCAAACCGCCTAACTTCAAGCCCTGCAAAGGAACACTATCAGCCGAGTCATATTCCGCATTTTCAGCACTCTCAAGGGCAAGCAACTCCGCTAACACTTCACGGTGCCCCATATTAACATCTGTCCCATCCAACTTAAGCAAATTCGCTAATTTATCACGATGGTCCCCCGCTGTCACCGGCGGCTCTGCCCCGCTCTTTTCGGCTTCAACGCTGGCAACATTTCCGCTGATATGCGCTTGTTCTTCTTCCGTCAGTAGATGCTTGCCGAGCGTTTCCTTGAGAATGATTTCAAGATTGACACGCTGCGCCTTCGTCAAATATGTGCAGAAATGACCGGCTATTGCGGCGTTTTCAGGGTAATAAAGACCGTGCAGCGGACTAACTGTGTTGCGCCGTTCCTTCAATAGTTTTGCCTGTTCCGTGCCGGGCTTGACTATTTCACTCTGCTGAATCACATAGTCCCCTTCCCTTGCATTGTAATACAACGAGTACTCCAGAAAATTTGCCTGCTCGGAAAGAGCACGCAAATAACTGATGAACAAACGCGCCGATGCTTTCTCTGCTTCGGTTTGAGCGGTTTGAACCGCCTGCATTTCGGCAAACGCAAGTGCTGCTCCTGTTGTCAGCCGCGGTACGTTATCGAGATAAAACCTTGCCGTAAGAAGTTTTTCCTTGTCGAGTCCTTCAAGATATAACGTCGGGTCTTCCGGCAGTGAATTCAGTTGCCGCTCCGTTGCGATGAATAGCCATCCCTTGTACTGCCGTACATGGAGTGTGGCGAGCGGATACGGAATTATGTCCGTTTTCAAAATAACGCTGCCGTCCGCAGTAGTTCCGGTATAACGTTCCAGAAATGTTTTGCCGAAATTGTTGTCCAGATTCATCGGCGTAAAAAACAGCGGATAATACAACAATCCGTCCGTTTGCAGGATAAAACCCAGCGGCTGTTTCGTGTCGAAACCATTCTGCACAAGCATCTCGTAAAACGATAAAAATGAATTCAGCATAGCAGGTTCTTCCGTGCTGTTTTCGCTTTCCCGAATCCGCTTGGCAACGGTCAGGGCAACCTGTTTGAATTCATCAAAAGATGCAAGTGAAACTATCGCAACCGGCTTTAATGTTCCGCCGCCTTTGCCGTCAATGAAATGCTGAACGATACCCAAAACGCCTTCGGCAATTTCTCCGCCGCTTTGCCGGGCAGAATTTTGCCCGCTTGGCGGTGCAACCCGATAACCGGTACCGTCTTCAACAGTACCCAATATCCGCTGTACCAGACGACCAGCACGCCGCTGCGCCTGTGTCTCCAGCACGAATACGAAGGACGTGAAGATAAATACGGTCAATAACGTCAATAAATACGTCTTTTTCATGTTATGGTTCCTTTCGTTTCATTCTCCGAAGATAATTTTCGTTTTCATCATTCGTTCACGGGTTTCGATTTTCATTCGCAGGTATTCCATCGGTCTGGCACCCTTGATAGAATTGCACGAACCGCACAGGAGTTGATAGTTTTCGTAATAATCGCCGCCGCCTTGTGATGACGGTATTATATGGTCGATATCAAAATCCCAAATCTCAAAGTCCCGTCCGCAGGCATTACATTTTCCGTTCTGCTCTTTGTATAACCGCTGCTTAACGGACATCGACGGTCTCTCTTCCTTAATATCAGTTCGTTTCGGTATCATGTCCGTTGCAATAAAATCCTTGAAGAGACCGGCATCGTCACTCAATCTTTCGACTAGAATACCGACGGCTTGTTTTTCGATGTCGATGCCAATCCACTTTCGTCCTAACTGTTGAGCGGCAACGCAGGTCGTTGCGCAACCACAGAACGGATCCATTACGATGTTGCCTTCGTTGGACGATGCTTTGATGATACGATGTAAAAGTGCAAGCGGTTTCTGAGTGGGATAGCCGACGCGCTCTTTGGATTGAGAATTCAATATCGAAATCTCCCAAACATCCCGCATTGATTTTTCGCGAACCATATCTTCTGTATAATTCTGGATTATTTTTCCGCCTTCTATTTTGGTAAATCTTTTTGCTTTGTGCGCGGATAATTTTGAGTAAGGTTCCGTCTGAACATTGAACACGTTTTTATTTATATCCTTCGCATAAAACAAAACTGTATCGTGCGTTCTTTGAAATGCTTTACTTGACGAGGTCCACCGTTGGTAAGACCAAATGACTTCATTTCTGAAATTATTCCTGCCAAACACTGAATCCAGTAGCAATTTCAAATAATGTCCAGCCGTCGGGTCGCAATGCAAATATAAACTCCCCGTGCCTTTCAATACTCTGTGCATCTCGATGATGCGCTGTGCCATGTAAGTCAGATATGCCATCATTGGTTTGCCGTGAATACCGCCAACCGTTGCGATATATTTCGCCAATTCGGGAAACTTGACGGCAAGCGTATCGAGATAATGTTCGTTGACATCCTGCCACGTCCACATATCTTTGAAACTCGTCCCTGCTGCTCTACTGCCAACCGGAGCAGAGTATGTCCGTTTCGTGTTGAACGGCGGGTCGAGATAAATCAAGTCAACCAGTCCGCTGTTCAAGCCCGAAAGAACATACAGATTGTCGTGAGTATAAAGTGTGTTTTGAAATTTTCTCTTCGTCATATATTCTTATAAGCGGGGGCTAAAGCCGCCCGCCTCTTTAGTCGTCAACTTCCCCAATCAAGACCAAGATCGAGCGCGGCGGCGGAATGAGTCAACGCCCCAACACTTATCCGTCCAATGCCGGTTTCCGCAATGGAACGCACCGTCTTAAGATTAACTCCGCCCGACGCTTCCAATTCAACAGCAGGCGAAACTGCATCTCTGATACGAATCGCAGCAGAGATTTGTTCTGTCTTCATATTGTCCAACAAAACAATATCCGGTTCTTCCGGCAAGACCAAGCGGAGTTGCTCCAGCGTATCAACTTCAATCTCGATGAGTGCGTCCGCTAGTCCCTGTGCCTTAACATATTCTTTCGCTTTTAGGACTGCATCCGCCGGTGTGTAATTTTCGCCGCAACTTTTCACGAAGGCAAGGTGATTGTCTTTGATTAAAACCGAGTCGAAAAGCCCGGTGCGGTGATTGTGTCCGCCGCCGCACACAACGGCATATTTTTCCAAAAGCCGCCAGCCCGGCGTTGTCTTGCGGGTATCGTAAATCTTTGCCTTTGTACCGGCAACCGCATCGACATACTGCCTCGTCAGCGTTGCAATGCCGGAAAGTTTGCTCATGAAGTTTAACACTAACCGCTCTGCCGCTAGGAGTTTTGCCGCCGAGCCGGTAAGTATGCCGATTGTTTCGCCTTCCTTGACGGCAGTTCCGTCTTTGATTATCGGCTGCCAAATCAAATTTTTATCGATAGCGGCAACTATTACTTCAATAGTTTCGATACCGGCGATAACACCTGCTTGCCGCGCTTGAACAGCGGCACTGCCGCTGGCTTCGGGCGGCACAAGGGCTTGGCTTGTTATATCGCCGTTCTCGCCGGAGTCCTCTGGAACGGCGATTGCGAGAAGACGCTGTAATTCCGACCTAATGTCGGAACTCCAAAAATGCTGCGGAAAATCTTTTGCCATGATTGTAAAAATGAGATAGTGAAACGATTTTACAGAAAGTTATTATATCACAAAAGCGGCACTTTTGCAAATTTTTCTCGCCTTGAGCGGCGGACAATGATAGCCGCCGGTGTCAACTGGCGGAACTCTTGCCGTTCTTTTCGGAATCGGATACAATTCGCTTATGTACTCCATCGACATTTACCGCTCTGATAATGCCATACTCACTTTGCGCTGCTCCAAATGCCACAAGATAGTTCCGCGAGACCATGTCCTGCCGAACAAACCGCTGGCGCACTGTCCCGACTGCGGTTTCATTTTTGAACCGCTGGAACTACTGCGAAAATTGGAAGGGGATTACAAACCGGTGAAAAAATCCCGTCTGCGCATTTGCCGCGATGCGGATTTGCTGGAAATCGTCCAAAAACCGCTCCAAACCGGCATACCGCTCTGGACTTTTCTCTTGGTACTACTGTTCGACATTGGAATGGTCGCCCTTTATCTTTATGTGAAACAACTTTTTCCTGACGAAAATGTTTTTCATTTCTTTCGGGCGCAGCATAATCCCGATGTCTGTGTCGGCGATAGAATCCTCACATCGCTTATTGTGTCTCACGTCTTCTTGCTGGCACTTCCGCTTTGGGCGTTTTTTGATTGGCGGAGAATTCGTATCGACCGCGAAACGCTGGAAATCACCGGACGCTGGCTTTTTATTCCATGGCGGAAAACCGTTTCCCGATTGCAAACGAAAAAGGCATCGTTCAACGAATGGCTCGTCTCCTTTA
>WRCR01000185.1 GCA_009783865.1 Planctomycetaceae bacterium
CATAACGCTGCCCCCGGTGAACTGTACAAAGATGAAAAGAAACTTGCCGTTGTCACAGCGGAGAAAAATATCACGGTGTATCTCAGTACCCGAATAACCGCTGTTGAAACGGAAAAGAACGAAGACGGCAAAATCACCATTAAGTCAATCATCGGCAAGCATATTGAAACCGGTGCGGAGACGAAATTCGCTGCCAAGACCTTCGCCGACTGCACAGGCGACGGCAATCTCGGTTACCTTGCCGGTGCGGATTGGCGAATGGGACGGGAATCCAAAGCCGAAACCGGTGAAGACCTCGCTCCAGAAGTCGGCGACAAATTGGTAATGGGAACTTCCGTGCAATGGTACTCGGTTCCCGCAACAGATAAAGACGGCAATCCGGTCAAGACGGAATTTCCTGATTTACCCTGGGCGCACCAATTTACGGAGGAAAGTGCTAAACCGATGCTGCGCGGCGATTGGGATTGGGAAACCGGTATGAACCTCGACCAGATTCAGGACTTCGAACAGGTTCGGGACAACGGTTTGCGTGCCGCTTACGGACATTGGTCGTATATGAAGAACCACAGTCCGCCGCAATGGCGGGAACGAGCAGCGGAACGCAAACTCGGCTGGGTTGCATACATTGGCGGAAAGCGGGAGTCCCGCCGCTTGCTCGGCGATGTTATTCTCAAAGAGCAGGACATCATTCAGCGGGAGATTTGGCCCGACGCTAGTGTGACGACAACGTGGACGATTGACTTGCATTACCCGGAGAAACATAATTCGCAATTCTTTCCCGGCGAAGAGTTTCGGACAACAGCGGTACATAAAGCGATTCAGCCGTATGCGATTCCGTACCGCTGTTTTTATTCGAGAAATGTGTCCAACCTTTTCATGGCAGGACGCAATATAAGTGTTACGCATGTTGCTTTGGGAACGATTCGTGTAATGCGCACCGGCGGTATGATGGGCGAAGTTGTCGGCATGGCAGCATCTCTTTGCAAGCAGCACGATACAACACCGCGCGGCGTGTATGAAAAGCATCTTGAGGAACTCAAGCAACTCATGGAAAAAGGATTGGCTCCGAAGCCGGAACAGTACGCGCCCAATGCTCAACCGAATCTTTCGGCGGAACCTGCCAAGAAACCGACTCCGCCGGCGTGGTTGCCGAAAGCGGGAACAAACTTTGCGCGCAATGCGAAAATCACGGTGTCGAGTGATTACAAAGACCCGAATATGTATCCGGCTTCGAACATCAATGACGGCAAGATTAATTTGAGTACCGATGCCGGACGCTGGGTGAGCGGAAAGAGCGAATCGATGCAGGATGACCCGCACTGGATTGAATTGTCGTTTGAAGAGCCGATTGAAATCAATGCCTTTCGTGTTGTCACCGGTTATAATGGCGGAAGAGACCCGATATGGAATTTCGTCTTACAAAAACAGGACGGCGGGAAATGGGTTGACATCACTGCTTCTGCGGTAAAAGATAATCTTGAAGCGGACGTAGGTAAATTGTTTCCTGCGGTGAAGAGCAAGAGTTATCGGTTTGTGATAACTGCCAGTCCCGGCGGTCTTGCCCGGATTTACGAACTGGAATTGTATAAAGTGGAGAGTCCGTAAAGAACGAATGATGAAAAAAACCTCGTTTAGCGGCGGTTCTGCTTTTCATACGACCGCGCCTCGATGATTGCAGAACAAAAACCCGATGACACCGATTTGAATTCGTCTTTCTGCCGGGCTTCGATTCCTTTTTTCAACAAACGCCGGGCATTCTCATGGTCGCCGAGCATTGCACGACTGACACCGAGCGAAAAGTAAAGGTCGGCTTTCTGGTTCATTTCCTTAAAACCATCGGCGTACTTCTCCGCTTGCACGAACAGCGGATGCTCCTTGTCGCCATACACTGCTAATTGACGTGCAAAAATACTTAAAGGTCCACTGCAACGATAGCCGCTGTCGCACCAGTTATCTCGGTCGGCGATTTTCATACCTGCGTTCATGATTTCATAGAAGAATTCC
Source organism: Planctomycetaceae bacterium (assembly GCA_009783865.1). GTDB lineage: Bacteria > Planctomycetota > Planctomycetia > Pirellulales > Thermoguttaceae > WRKP01. Next base: position 2,005 of record WRCR01000185.1, read on the forward strand.
TTGTCATTGAACCCAGCGGCGAGCGTTGCCATTCTCGCATACGTGTTGTAGTCCAATGGATGACAGAAAAAACCCTCAACCCGCGACAACGTCTCAAACGCTTTCCTCAATGCCGCCTTTGCTTTTTCCGTTTCTCCTGCCGCCGCCCGCTTCTCAGCAATTTGCAGATGAAGATTGGGCATGAGATAACGTTTCTCTATTCGGTCGGCAATTTCAGCCGCTTCATCAAGATAACCATCCGAAATAAGTGCCACGCAAACTCTTTCTACTTGTGAAGAACTGAGTTCCCGTCCTTCCTTTTTTTCCTGCCGCACTTGTTCCGCTTCCGCCCAATCGAGAGCCGTTTTCAAATACTTGGCACCCTTTTCCGCTTCGCCGTCTTTCATCAGACGCACCGCCAACTGGGCATAATAATTAACGAGGAGGTAATCGCCCATATAATGTTCCTCTTCACCCACCACTTTGCCATTATTCACTATTGTTACTTTACTTTTGAGTTCACCAACATTTTTGAAAATCTTAATTGCCGCCGCTTCGATTCGGCTTGCTTCTTTTGGTGTCTTGTGTTTGAGTACGTAAAACATAATGTCGCCGAGTGCTTCCAGTGCTTCGAGGGAACTCGTGATTTTTCGAAGCGATTCGAGAGCGTCATCGACTAGTCCGAGATTCAGTTGCGCTTTGACAATGTGCGAATAAAACTTAAACCGATTTTGTCGAATCCGTTGACCTTTGATGACGAAAACGCCTTCTTCGTCAACACTTTTATCATGGTATTTTATCATACGGTCGAGCAGTTCCTTCGAGTTGTAACGGAAACCCGTTTCAAGATTGTGTTTTGGAATACGGTCGAAATATCCGTCGGGAGACCCCGTCCACCCTCTTTCACTTCCGCCGCTGCGTTTAGCAAAGCCCTCAATAGCATCCATTGCGTCAAGATATTTACCGGCATCAAGGCAATACCAAATGAAAGTGGTTTCCGGAGGTACATGTCCGTCATTAATCTTCCCCTCATCGTAGAGTTTACGTACCTTTTGGAACCATCGCTCGACTTCTTCCGGCGTACCATTTTCACAGCGTTCTTTCAGAATAATCCGCAGGATTTCGGAAGGATACTGCTCGTCTTTCACAAGCGCGTACGCTTCATCGCTTCGTCCCACCGCGGCAAGAGATTGAGCGATGAGATTTTTGGCGGCATGCGAATTAATTACTTCGGCTGATTGATTACTGACGACACGCACCTGTTCTTGGTCGGCTGCATTCTGTTCCAATAATTTCTTCAACCGTTCCAAAGCGCGATTCGCTTCCGCCCGATAGATTTCCGCATCGTCTTTTTTCGGAATATACGGCGGAAGATGCGGTATCCAAGCGTGATTTGACGGTTCCTTTTCGTAGTAGTTCTTCGCAATGGTTCGCTGAATGTATTGGACGATATTATCGGCACGTTCTTGCGGCGGACCGTTATCGGCAAGTTGCCATGCTTCTTCAAAGCGTTTTTGTTCAAGAAGTGATTCGCTGACATAACCGAGTGCGAGCATTCCTTCCGCAGGGGTTTGCGGCGGCAGCATTTTCTTAAGAAAAGCGATGCCTTCGTCAATGTGTCCGGCACGGAACAAACGCTCGGTGATATTGCGAACTCTATAAGAAGCCCGAAACCGCTAGCCGTACTCGTCTTTCTCTGGTTTTCGATACGGCTGATAAACGAGGGACATCAAGTCAAGCCCATTAAACTTGACAACTGCATCCAGTGTTTGGTAGGACAGGTGGTTCTGCTGCATTTCGTTCTCGTAAGCCGCCTTGAAAAGCGACTCGTAGGACGAATCGTCAATCTCCGCGGCGGAAACGGATACCAGAGCGAACAAACCGGACAGCGGGAAAGCGAGTAAATGTTTCATCGGATTAAAAGAGGAAAAGGACTCGGTAACGTTTCGCTCATTATAACATACAGAGCCGCAATTGTACTGACCGACTGCAAGTTTTCTTTGCGAATTAACAGCGGACTCAAACAAAGGGCTCTTGATTTTTCATTTCAACTATTCTAGAATGTTCACGTGAATTTACACAATGTTAATCCTTAACCTCAAGAAACACATGAAAAAATTTATTGCCGCTTTGTTTGTCTTTTGTGCCGTATCGTTCTCTCTGAACACTATTTGCTTCGGGCAGGTTGCCTTGTTCGAGAAAACCAATCTCAACGAATGGATTTTCTTCACCGATAAAGCCGGTGTAAAAGTCGATGACGTATTTTCGTTCACTGCCGATAAGGTTTTGCGCTGCAAGGGACAGCCCTTCGGTTATCTTGCAACGAAAGAGAATTACAAGAATTACAAACTGTCCCTTGAATACCGCTGGGTTGAAGGCGAAAAGCCGACTAACAGCGGAATTTTCCTCCGCATTACTGACCAGCCGGACAAGACGTTTCTGCCGAAGACCTTTGAAGTGCAACTCGCCCACAACAGTGCAGGCGACTTGTGGGGTTTTCACGGACGCACCCAGAAAGCACCGGAAGGAACCGACCCGAAACGTTACATCGAAAGGAACGGCGGAGACATGACCGGCGAAACGAAAGGCGTAAAACGTCTTGTCGGAAATGAAAAAGAGCCGGGACAATGGAACTGCGTTGACCTTCTCGTACAGAACGGCTTGATTGTCATCGTGTTTAACGGCACAATTGTGAACTGGGTTACCGATGCCGAAGTTGTTGACGGCAAAATCGGGTTCCAATCCGAAGGCGGACCAATTGAATTCCGCAACGCCGTTTTAACGGTACTGCCGTGAAAAACTCCCAATTTAATACCAAAAAGACCACACACAACCACGTGAACGGGTGAAAACATTTTGTGAACAGCGCGCAGCATTAGTATTTTAGTGAGTCAGTAAACCGGCGGTTGACGATATTTCCGCTTCCGCTGCTGTATCGGCAAAACTATAACAACGATTTGTTTTCGTTGACCATTCCCGGCGTTTAACATCGAAAATGTGTTCGCCCTTGACCGATGTCCCCGAACAACTAACGGCGGTGTTGCATAGTTCCAATCGTTGCGCCCCGTCATCGAGTTTCAAGAAAACTTCCCAACCCTGTTTATTTTCCGGCGGTTCAAGCGCGAGCATCGTGCTGGAATCCGCACAAAGTAGAGCGCGGGAATACCCGTATAACAGCGGTATCGGCGCAATACAATCGAGAGCAAAACCCTTTCCGATGCCGCCGAGGTCAACGTGAAGCGATTCTACTTCACAGCGGACCCGATGCGGTTTCGTCAATAAGGTGAACGGACGAAGTGCTGCGTCAACTGCCGGCGAAAGATAAGCAGCATCGAAATAGCCGTTTGTTAATCGGGTTCCTTCTTCGGCAAGTTCAAGGCAACGAAAGGTCTCTGCCGCAACAACGGCTGATTCTCCGCAAGACAGACGATTGATTCGTGCAGCATCGCTGTCTTCGATGAATCGGCTCAACAGTGTTTCAAGCCGCCGTACTTCGTAAAACATTTCCTCGGCAACCGCGCTGAGACGCATCGCTTCGGATTCAGGAGCATCGAACCGAAACGTGAAAACGGCTTTCATTATCTCATCCCGGAATTCGTGAATCATATCACGGACGCAGTAATACTATATTGTAAGTTTCTAAAATCAAAGAACGAACATTTCTTCGGATAACTCTGCCGCTCCGTTGTTTTTCGCTGCTTCGGCAATTTTCCATGCAATGACGTGAGCCGCAAAAGCGTCTGCTCCGCTGCAATGAAGCGGCGTTTTACCGGCAACGGCATCGACAAAGTTTTCGAGGTGCAGACGAAAAATGGAATCCGGTCGTGTTATCGGAAGAATATACGGAACGACATTGCCCGTCTCGCGGACGGAAATCAAATTTGGGTCTTCGTCATCTTTTGCAACTCTTTCTTTCCTCATATCGCCGCGCCGGACGAATTCACTCCATTTCGCAAAGCCCGGTTCAGCATGAAGCCGGAACAGTTCATCGCTCAGCGATGTTTGCAGTGAACCATTGACACCATAAACATGTTCAAACGGCAAGGTACCGCCGCCGCTGGTCGTTGTCCAAACCCGACTGGTACTCCGAACCGTTCTCTGCGGAAACGGATACGAAAGTATTGCCGAGATGTTATCCATGCAATCACCGAACTTGTAATAATCAAGTCCGCCCATCGCCTGAATCTTCGCTGGTCTAATGCCGAAGAACCATTCCATTACGTCGAGTTGCTGCGCAAGATACGTGATACAAGAACCGCCGCCGTATCGTTGATAATGCCGCCAATTCCGGTACTCCGTCATCGAAGTATAACCGTATCGTGTGAGCAGTTCAACGGGAAGCGTATCCCGCTGCGTCCAAATGAGTTCCGAATGAACCCGCCGATGCGCCTGCGTTTCAAAATGAGTGACGGTTCCGAGAAGCAATTCACGAGAATCATCATCTCGTAAAAATCTTTCAACGGCGTGCCGGTATCGCGGGTCGCTTCGGCGTTCAAATCCGATTTGCAAAAACCGACCGGTTTCTTTAGCGGTTTGAATCATGCTCTTCGCATCGGCGGCGTTGGTTGCCATCGGTGATTCGCAATAAACATGCAGTCCCGCTTTCAAAGCCGCAATCGTATGCTCGCAATGAACGAAGTCCGGCGATGTGATAATCACGGCATCGATGCTGTCTTTTTCCTTATCGAGTAAATCCCGATAGTCGGCGTAGGCGTTTGTTTCGACATCCTCTGCTTCGAGATAAAGTTTTGCGGAGCGAAGCAGCGATGGTTGAATATCACAAACGGCGGCAAACTTCAATCCGCTGATTTTCAGACCGGCGTTGATGAGAGTGCGACCTTGTCTGCCGCAGCCGAATAAGGCAATACGGCACAGTGTCTGCGGCTTTGTTTCGTCAGCGTATGTTTTATCAGCGAAAGTTGACGAGAGAACAAGTCCCGTTCCTATTGCCGCACCGGTTGATATAAATTCGCGTCGTTTCATGATAATTTTATGCGCACCATTTTCGCTGCCGGTTCTTTACGTTATCCTGTGCAAGGACTTCGTTCAAAAGACGTGTATCTTCGTCAATTTCGTAATCGAACATACCGAAAATCACGAAGTCGGCACCGTTTGAGAAAGCGTACTCCAAAGCATTCTTCGGCGGTATAGCACCGGCTGCCATGATTTTATATGCAATCCACGGCTTCGTTATTTTTGAAAATACCTCGATATGTTTTTCAGGATTATCGCACCATGAGTTATCATAATTCATAACCGCGCTTGGATAATTCCTGTGGTGAAACGTCTTGAGATAAAAGTCGTTTTTAATTCCTTCCCGTTCACAAAACTCGATGACCTCAATATGATGCGCCGCAACTCCGACGGGAACGCCGAAGGACTTCATTGTGTTGACCGCCTTTTTGATAAGGTCGGAACGCCCCCAAGGCGCGCCTCCGGCGTTGGGGCGCGGCTTTTCGTCTATCAGCGCATCTGCATGACAGCCCCAGAGATAAAGTGCGTCAACGCCGGCATCAATA
>WRCR01000186.1 GCA_009783865.1 Planctomycetaceae bacterium
ATTCTTCCTTATCGGACGCATAGTTCTTCCTCCTGAAAAACGGATTAGGTTTAGTACACAATCCATTATCAGAAAAGAACTTGCGTCTGACAATACCAGTTTTACGTTTTACAAACTACTGATTATATCAAAAAGAGCGGCGAGTTGCGAGAACATATCTGCCTTCTTGACAAAATACGATAAAGCCCTACAATTTAAGTATAACAAATTTAGCAGTTCTGCAATAGGTATACTATTATGCAGCAAACTCTTCCTAACAATTGAAAAGAACCAGACATGAAGCGAACTGCGAAATCGAAAAAACTAAGCGTTCATCGGAAAGCCGGGATTTTCAAAGCTCTCGGGCATCCGACCAGATTACAGATAGTCGAAAAACTCGCCGATGGCGAACAGTGCGTCTGCGTTTTACTAGAGATGTTCGACATCGATATGTCCACCCTTTCGCGGCACCTCTCCGTTTTGAAAAACACCAGTATCGTATCCGACGAAAGGCGCGGCAAAAATATCTTCTACTGTTTGAAATGTCCCTGCATCGTGAATATGTTTGAATGTGTGGAGAACGCTTTAGATTGAAGAACCCGCAGAACATCCTGTATTTTTTTACATAACATTTGCAGTTTTAGCCAATTATACAATGAATAAGGAAAAACAGATTTTTATCGGTCTGGTCGGCATCTTTCTAATTGCGTATTTTCTCCCTATCGGCAATGTGAAAATCCAAGAAGCATTTATCGATGCCTTCCGAATGCTGCAATGGTACGCGATTTATCACACACTTCCCTGCGTTGTTCCTGCGATGTTCATTGCCGGTGCGATTGCGGCATTTTTATCGAAAGAAGCCATACTCAAACATCTCGGACCGAAAGCCAATCCGGTTGAGGCATACGGAGTCGCATCTATCGGCGGATTATGTTTAGCCGTCTGTTCATGCAGTGTCTTGCCGATGTTTGCCGGAATTTACCGCCTCGGAGCAGGGTTGGGACCGGCGGCAACTTTTCTCGTCGCAGGACCGGTTATCAACGTCATGGCGGTTTTTCTGACAGCCCGCGTTCTCGGTATTGAACTCGGCGTTGCCCGAACTATAACGGCAATCGGAATGAGCATCATTGTCGGCTTGCTAATGGCTTTTATATTCCGCAAGAGTGAAGAAAAACGGATTGCTGTAACAATGCAACTGCCCGACCCGCCGCAGTCGAAACGAAAACTTTGGCAGACCGCCTCGTTTTTGGCAGTAATGATTGCCTTCCTCGTGTTCAGTGATTGGGTCAATCCCGGCACGAAGATTTTTACTCTTGCGCCCGGTGCCGAATTGACACACCTCGACAATCGAACAGGGAAACAGGTTCTGACGGTCTCCGCACCGCTTGTCGTCGACGTATCTATAACACAGCAGACAAGCGGCGAGATTTCGTTTCAGATTCAGAAAACGCTGGAAGGATTTGATAACTTGCCGCCGGATGAACAGAAATTCTTCGAGGCAGGCAGCCGCTTTCTTATTGTAACGAAAAACATCTCGAACATTGCCGACAACGTGCCGAAGAATTATGATTTCGCGGCAGCGGTCTTTCAGTATCGCTGGTATCTTTGCCTTGTTTGCGCCGTGTTGCTTGCGGTGATGATTGCAAGATGGTTTGAGCGGGACGAACTGACGGAATGGATGGACCAAACGTGGTGGTTCAGTAAAGCCATCATACCGCTTTTGTTCGGCGGCGTTTTTGTGACGGGTTTTGCAACATCACTGCTGCCAGCCGATATTGTTGCTCAATGGGTCGGCGGCAACCGTATTCAATCAAATGCCGTTGCCGCAGTCATCGGTTCGCTCTGGTATTTCGCAACACTTACGGAGATTCCGCTGATGCAGGCACTGTTGAATCTCGGAATGGGCAAAGGACCGGCATTGACATTACTGCTTGCGGGACCGACAATTTCGTTGCCGAGTATAATAGTGATATGTAAATTTTTCGGAATGAAAAAAGGTCTCACTTTTATTTTGCTCGTTGTTGTCTTCAGTGCCGTGTGCGGAATGACTTTCGGATATTGTTATTAAAACCGTCGAATTGTTGAATCGTTATCATGCCGATAATAATTGTACGTTTGCGGCATTGCCTCAATCGACTGCGACTTGTTTCGACTGTCACGGTCCGAAAGGAACACAAGGTGATGCCATCGTTAAAATGAACTGTGCGTCTTGTCATGACCATGACGAAACGCATAGTAATAAATACCTCTACCTTAAAAAATAGGAAATACCATGTTAATTCAAGTACTCGGAACCGGCTGTGCGAAATGCGGTAAGTTAGCCGTCCAAGCGGAAGAAGCCGCAAAGAATTCGGGCATCGATTACACGCTTGAAAAAGTAACTGACATCAACAAAATTATGACGTTTGGAGTCATGGTCACACCGGCACTTGTCATTGACGGCAAAGTCCGATGCTCCGGTAATGTACCGAGTGTCGAGCAGATTGAAAAAATGCTGAAAGGTGAATTGTGAAACATAAAATCAAACCGATATTGACAATTTTCCTGCTTGCTTTCGCCGGTGTGACATTCGCCGTTCAGATTGCCAAAGAGTTTCGCTCGGTTCAACCGATGCAACTTGCGGAAGGATTGAACGTTGTTTGTACTCACGCCACACAGCGTTGTCCAACTTGTACGACAATGAAGCGTCTGGCAAAGGAAACGCTGGACGAATCGTTCAAAGATATAAAAATCGTGTTCCGGGAAGTAAATTATGAACAGCCGGAAACCGCTACCTTTGCCGATGAGTTCAAAGTTGCAACGGCTTCTGTCGTTCTTGTACACATCAAGTACGGAAAAACTGTCACGGGAAAGAACCTTGTTACGGAAGCGTGGCGGTTTTATACCGATGAACCCGCTTTCAAAAAAATGCTCAAGGAACAGATTGACGCTATGCTGCAAGGGCGAACACTTAACACCGACGAAAGTTCGCGGGAAATTATTTTCGACACCGATGACGATATTGAATTACCTTTATAACCCCTTTAATACTTTTCACACAAAGGCACGGAGGCACAGAGAAAGTTTCTCTTCGTGCCTTTATGCCTCCGTGTGAAAAAAACAATGGAGAAAAACCATGAGATTGTTCCACGTTTTGTTATTCGTTTTGGCATCGTGTTTTACTGTTGCCAGTGTTTTCAGTGCAGAAAAGAAGGAAACGGACAAGCCGCCGTACTATCTTACCGATGCGGAACTCGACAAAAAACTCGGCATTGATGAAAAGACCGAATCCCCGAAAGAGTACATTTGGGCGGTTTATTTCCACCGCGTTCCCGGCTGCGATACCTGCCAGTTGATGTCGAAGTACATTTATGAAACCATCGAGAAACGATTCGGAGACGATGTGAAATCCAGAAACATTGTATTGCGATACCGAAACTTCGAGGAAAAGAATAACGCTGCTCTTGTTAAAAAACTCGGCATCAAGACACCGTCGCTTGCGGTCATACAAATCAAGGACGGCAAGATGGTCAAAGCGAAACTTGCTGATAAAATCTGGTCGCTTGCCGCCGAGAAGGAGAAATTCCTTGATTACGTCGAAAAAGAAATCAAGGTTTATACCGCCGAACTTAAAAAGGATAAAAAGCAATGACAACAATGGAATGGTGGTTTGCCCTTGGCGGCGTTATACTACTGGGGTTGCAAACGTCCATTAGTCCCTGTCCGCTGACAACGAACATTGCCGCAATCTCATACATAACGAGGAAGGCAAGCAACGCCCGCTATGTGCTGCTTTCCGGCTTGTTGTACACACTTGGACGGACGCTGGTTTATGTTCTGCTGGCAATGCTCATCTTGTCAGCGATGTTGTGGAGCGGCGAAACAATGACACGGTTCCTGGCAACGCATATTCACGGTTATCTCGGTCCGGTGTTAATCGTCATCGGCTTGATGCTGCTCGGCTGGCTGTCGTTCAACATAGGCGGCATTCAAGGCAAAAAAATGCAGAAGATAGCGGATACGCTTGGCTTGTGGAGTGCTTTGCCGCTTGGAGCAATTTTTGCGTTGGCATTCTGTCCGACTTCAGCAGCAACGTTTTTAGCAACGATTGCCTTATCGTCACAGTTTAAATCGAATGTCCTGTTTCCGACGGTTTTCGGCATCAGCACAGCGGTACCGGTGATACTTTTCGCTGTAATCATCGCAGTGAACGCTCAACTTCTCGGCAAAGCATTTTCGGTGATGAGCAAAATCGATTGGTGGATGCGAACCATCACGGGAACGCTGTTCATCGCTGCCGGACTGTGGTTTTCACTCAAATATGTTTATGCCGTTATTTGATTAGACAGCGGCATCAACTCACAGTATCGGTTAAATAGATTTGTTCGGAAACTCCAAAACCGTCATTCCCGCGAAAGCGGGAATCTAGACGTAAAAGGTTATACCTGTTCCTCTGGATTCCCACCAACGCAGGAATGTCGGTTCCCGAACAACTCTAATACACGGCTGTATTGTAAAAACTGCTCTTTACCATTTTTCCGTTTTTTGTTATACTGCCGCCTGAATTGCGGTTTTTGTGCTTAAATAAACCGACAAAACAGCAGTATTTTTCAGGGATGGTATTGATATGAGAACAAGAAAGTTCATGACATCGGCACTGTTTTTCAGCAGGGGTAACAACGGTATTGTTTCCGTTCTTTTCTTAATCACTTTTGCGGCGGGAACGTTTTTGTCAATGGCGGAAAATCCGGCGGACTCCGTTGTTCCAGCAGTTATTCCGGCACTTCCTCCCAAAACCAGCGACGGAGTTGCTCCGAAAAGTAATCCGCTGCGGACACCACCGGCGCAACCGGCTCGGCAGGAACAACCGATTCGGCTTGCCGCTGATAGTTCTCCATCCCAATCCGCACCGCCTGCCTTGAAAAATGTTCAAAACGCAAAACGGGAAGAATTCGTGAAAAATGACGTTTTTCCGCAGATACCGCAAAACAACACAATACAGAACGGCGATATGAGACCGTTGTCAGGTTTCGGAAATCCCGGCAGCATCGGTTCTCCGAATGATAACTTCATGGACTCGGCTTTCCCCGACGACACCGTCAAAAAACCCCAACGGCAGCCGAGCACGCCGAAAGAATTACCGCCGCCCGCCGCTCATCCATTAGAAGAACCGAAACCGCTGCCGGTAAATAAGTTGGAAAATAATGCAGATACCTTCTCGGTTAACATCACCGATGACCCGTTCAAAGTCGGTAATTCCAAAGACGTTAATTCGGAAAGTAATTTGGATATGCCGAAATCACAGCCGGTACAATCGCTGGGCAATGCCGACCCGTTTGGTGCGGCACCCAAACCGCCTCAACCGGTGGAACCGTCTTTTCCGATTGCTTCACAGCAGAGAGAACTGCCGACGCAAATCCCCGCAGAGTTGCCGGCAGAAATACCAGCGCGGAAATCCGCTGCTGTACCATCACAACTTGCCGCCGGCGACGGAAACGGCGCGCCGGGTCCCGCCGGTTTGGAAGGCGTTCAGACACCGCATTTAACGCTTGAAAAGGTATTGCCAGCCGAAGTTGTCGTTGACCAGCCCGCCACGATTAAAACCGTCATCAAGAATTCCGGTCGTTCAACTGCAAAGGAAATCGTTGTCCGCGACCATGTTCCGCAAGGAACCCGTTTGCTTTCAACTTCGCCGGAAGCACAAACCAGTGCTGCGGGCGAACTTATCTGGCTTCTCGGAAACCTGGATGCAGGCGGAACAACAACGATAGAAATGCGTATCGTTCCTTTACGGGAAGGCGAAATCGGAAGCGTTGCAACCGTCGGTTATACTGCCGATGTTTCCTGTCGAAAAATCGTTACCCGTCCAAAAATTGAAGTCGAGGTGAAAGCACCGCAGGAAGTACAATTCGGCGAAACCGTTCAACTTGAAATTATCATTTCCAATCCCGGCACGGCAACCGTCACCGGAATTGTTCTCGAAGAGTATGTACCGGACGGACTTTATCACAAAGACGGAAAGATTCTCGTCAATAAAAATGTCGATACGTTGAAGCCGCGTGAAGCAAAGAAACTGATGCTGCCGCTCACCTGTGTTGGAAACGGTAATTTGGTCAACAAAGTTGTTGTCATCGCGGACGGAAATCTTCGTGCCGAAGAAAAGACCATCATTCGTGCTTTATCGCCGATACTCGAACTTGACATTATCGGGGCGAAACAGTGTTTCCTCGAAAGAAAAGCGGAATACAGGTTGAGCGTGTCCAATTCGGGAACAGCATCGGCTAGAAATGTTGATTTGAAACTGGCACTTCCGACTTCCGTTCAGTTTGTCAGCACAAATCAAAGCGGCGAATATGAAGCGTCAACACACACCGTCCATTGGGCTTTGGAGGAATTGCCGCAGAATGAATCGGGAGAGATAGACCTCGTTTTAATGCCGAAGAAAATCGGAAATTACGCTATAACTTTCAGCGGCGATAATGGTGCCGGTCTCAAAACAGGAAAAACGCAGCAGTTATTGATAGACGGCTTGTCTGCCTTATCTTTTGGAATCACGGGGGCACCGCTTATTGAAGCCGGTAAGGAAGCAACTTACGAAATAACTGTCTCCAACAAGGGGACAAAGCCCGCCGAAAATGTTCGTATTCGGGCATCATTCCCGGAAGGTTTAACTTTCGTTCAAGGCGAAGGTCCTTCACGGTATTCGGTTCAGGGCGGCAGCGTTCAGTTTGAACCGCTTGTCTCGCTTGAACCGAGAGAAGAAAAGGTCTACAAAGTGTCCGCAAAATGTGTTGCCGAAGGCGACCATAGAATCAGTGTGCAGGTAGTATCTGATGACTTGCGCTCTCCGATAACGAAAGAAGAAAGTACCAGAGTGTTCAAATAGGATGTTTTCATTTTTTCCCGGATACATCGGAATTTCCCGCTATGGTCTTTGGACGCAACTGGCACTTGCGCTGTTTTTCGCGCTGCTGCTTGACCTTTTTCTTATTGCGAATTTTTACTGGACTGATTACATTACGGCGGGGCAGCGCAGCATTCTGCTTGTTTGTCTTGCCGTAACTTATCTTCTTTTGTGCAGCGGGGCGAAGTATCATCGGCAGAATTATGAGATGACTTCAAAGATTGAAGCGGCGGACGAAACCTACCGAACTGCTTTGCAGCATTATCTTTGCGGAAACTGGTTTGAAGCGGAAACGCTGATGCTTCCGTATTTGAAAAAGAAACCGCGTGATATTGAGATGCAACTTCTGCTTGCAACTTTATATCGGCACACCCGGCGTTTTGAAGAGGCGGGGGCAGTTATCGAAAAAATTGAAACGATGACCGGTGCCGGTAAATGGTACTGCGAAATTGAAGCCGAAAAGCGGTACATCGCTGAAGCCGCCTCGGAATTAGCATAGGATTTTAATCCTACGCTAACTCTAACCGCACAGTGCGGCAATGACCGGAAACTCTCTGTCAACAATTACTTTACAGTAGGCATTTTTTGAATCTTCGCTTGGCAAGTCCGGTGTTCCGAGACCGATTTC
>WRCR01000187.1 GCA_009783865.1 Planctomycetaceae bacterium
ATTTTTGGAGTATATTCGGATTCGCTAAAAGGGAAATCCTCTTGCCTTCCAAGATCAACAAAGTGTTGAAACCATGTGTCGTTAATACCGTGTGGATATTCCCCGCTGCTTCCACAACAATCGCTGAACATTCCTCCGCATGTACCGGTTTCAACATAAAGGCCAATTTTGGCGATTCTCCCATTACTAACTGTGAAAAAATGGCATGTACCGCGCATATTAGGAATACCAAGCCCCCATACGTCTTTTTCATGTCCACGCCCCCACGGGTCCCAGCGTACTTCAATCGAATCGACTATCTTGTCGCTGAGAGCCAGTGCCGTTCGCAAAGAGAGTTTAGCGGCGGCGAGTTTGTACTTGTTGTATTGTTCCTTCAGGTCTTCGTTGAGCAACTTGTTGAGGTTGAAGAGAAAACGTTTTTCTTCCGGCAATGCGTTTTTTTCGGGAGGATTGTACGGAACAATCTGTGACAACAATTGTGCGAGTTCTTTGTCGATGGGAATGCCGGTGAGAGCCGGAGTACCGGCTAAATATGACGGGGGTTTCTGTGTGCAGGAAAGCGGCAACAAGAGCAATCCCAAAAGAAAAATGGACGCAAAACGATAAGTTTTCTGGTTCATGGCATATCTCCCTTCGTGAAAACAGTTGACACTTTACGTTTTAAGAGCGGCTTCAACTATTATTCGCAAGTGCTTGTTCTTCTGCATAAATTTCCGCCCGGACTTCTTTACAAATAGCGACAACCTCCTCCATTGTTATCAGGTCTTCGTCGGCTACTCCGTCCTTTTTCTGACCTTCGATAAATTTACGGCAATCAAGTTCGTGCCATTCCATCAGCGTTTTCGGCTGGTCGGTTTCAAGCCGGTTTTGCGGCAAAAATTCGCTGGTCATACCTTCCGGCGCGCCTTGTAATGTGTCTACTTCAGACATGAACTGCTCCTTCTCCTTTCTTTATTTATGTCATATTGTCTTATTGTATCATACTGTGCGTTTATTTGCAATCGGACGATTGCGGCTCTGTTCAGGCGTTGCAAACGTGCCGGACGAAGGTATAATCGAAGCAATTTTACAGGAGGCAAAATTTATGGAAAATGACGACCTTCCCATTGATGCCGTCGAAAGAGTCCGCGAGAAAAGCACAATGCGTTTCTGCCGTTGGATATTTATTCTATTGTTCCTGACCATTTGCTGGTACGGTATGCTGGCGGTTCATGAACTCGGACACATTCTCGCCGCTTGGAGCAGCGGAGCGACGGTTGTGAGTGTCGTTTTGCTGCCGATTTCGCAGACGCAGACCAGCAATGTTGAATATCCGCTGTTCGTCTATGGTGCAGGTGCCGTCGTTGGGACAGTACTGCCCGTACTGTTGTGGTTAATTGCCTGCTGGTTTCGATGGCGGACGGCGTATCTTTTCCGTTTCTTTGCCGGTTTCTGTTTAGCAGCCAATGGAGCATACATCGGTGTCGATTTCCACGAAACCGGTCCGACCGATGCAGGTTTGCTCATTGAACATGGGGCAAGCCGATGGATTCTCGTCCTATTCAGTGTGCTGTGCGTTCCCAGCGGTTTGTTCCTTTGGCATGGTCAGTCACAGTGCTTTTTTCCGAAGCAGCCAACCGAAGATTCGTAGAACCGCCGCTAAACGAGCCGGAGTACCGGTTAAATACTTCGGCTAAATGCCTATCTAACCGGCAGCGTCAGAACAAATCTTGCGGGATTTTCATAACAGATAGTACCGCCGAGTATTTGCGCTATCCGCCAGCACTTCGGCAAACCGAAACCCAAGCCGCGACCCGCTTGCCTGCCGGAATAATACGGATTAAACATCAGCGCAGCAACGTCATCGCTCACGCCTTTTCCGCTGTCTTCAACGGCAATTTCGATATTGTCTTCGTCCGGCAGCGTCAAACGAATAATAATTTTGCCGCCGGTTAAATGCAATGAATCGCGGGCATTATTGCACAAAAACAAAACGGCGGTGTGAAATAAAGTCCTGTCCATGCTGACGAAAAAAGAATCAACCGCCGTTTCGACCGCAACAGTGACTCTGTCTTCCTGTATCAAAGAACGCTGTTCTTCGGCAATGAGTTCAAGTTCGGCAACGACATCGAAAGTTGTCTTTTCCGGCTCCGGCGGACGAGCAAAAAACCGAATGTCCGCAATCATTTCGTAAGCCCGTTTGACTTGAGCGATAATAACCGCTAACTGCTTTCGGTGTTCTACATCGGTAATTTCTTCGAGCAGTATTTTCGCTCTGCCGTTGATAATAGCCAGCGGATTGTTTATTTCGTGACCAGCACCGGCAGCAAACTCCGCAAGCGCGTCGAGGAGTACATGCGCGGGTTGACACCCTGCGCTATCATCATTTTCCGCTGGAGATTGCATCGTGTTCCTGAACGAAGGTTGAAACGGTATTGTATCGGAATACAGCGATAAAAGCCCAAATCAAGTTCAAGGCGATGAACGTCCACAAGAAGAATGCCGCACCGGTATCTGAACCGCCGCCGTAGGAATGGATGCTTCCTTTGAATACGAAGTTGATTCCGTACCAGGTAATGATTACCGCTATCGAAGTCCACAATGCTCCGACTGTAACACCGATTGCTCCGTAATATCTGGCAATGCGTCCGTGAAGCACGATTGCCAAGAACAAAATCGTGATTAAAGCCCAGACCTCTTTGGGGTCCCAACTCCAGAAGCGTCCCCAGGAATAATCAGCCCATCTTGCGCCGAGTATTGTTCCCATTACCAGCAAAATCAGCGATAAGCGCAGCAGTTTCAAAATACTCGGTACAAACGGGTCGCAGAACTCCGGCAGTTGCACCCGCCGCGTTCCATCCGGCTTTGTGATGTAGCGGTATCTTCCGAAAATTGCTCCGCCCAAAGCGAGCAGTGCCATTCCCCAGGCGACGAAGGCAGCCGCATAACTGACGATTATCGCAACAACGTGAACGGTTAGCCAAAAGTTGCTGCGGAGAACCGCCATCAGCGGACGGATATTCGGATTGAATTCTGCTGAATTCAGATATGCTGCAAGCCCCGCAATAAGAGCAACAACAGCGGCAACAAACACCAGCAGTTTTCGGCTTAATATCTTGTTGCGGGCAAGGTTGAGCCAAAGAAGTCCGCTGTTATCAATAGGACCGGTGTTTGCGGAAAGCGATTCGCCGTTAAAGACCGATTCCATCTCGGAACGATTGCCGCCGCTTGCTTTCGACAATGACTTTGGAGCAGAGAAAGAAATAATTTTCAGGTCGGTTGCCGCACAATTCGGTCGGAACAACAGTACCGCAAACACTATTGTTGAAATTATAATCTGCGGAACAAACCAAACTATAACGCCGATACTGAAAAGAACAGTTATCCAATCGACCCAATCGCGAATAGTTAGCATTTCCTTCGCCGCAGCCCATATACCGAATTGACCGGCATGTTCACCGTAGGATAATAATACGACCGCGATAAAAGTCAGAAACATCAAGGCAAGACGCGGAACAATCATTGCGAACTGCCAATACAAAATGCTTTTTGCCAATTTTTTTTCCCGCTCAAGCAGCGGGTCAGCAAGTGTATCAACCAGATTGTCAGCGTTTCCGACAGCGATGCCGCCGGGATGGAAAATACCGCTGCGTGTTCCATAAACCTGTTTTGCGCTGCCGGAATAAATGCCTGAACTCAAATCAACTTTTTTATTTCCGGTGGTACTGTCACCGGACTGCTTCATCGAATATCTGTTTCCTGAACCCGAATCCAAAATCTGTGAAAAACTGTTCCAATCAGATTGAGACACGGTCTGGTTAAACCGTTTCCTGAACGTCTTATAAGACGGTAAAGAGGAAAATTGCCACGCAAGCGAAGCAAGCGGCTTTACGATAGGATACAAAGTATACCACATACCCAAAAGGGAGGCAGCAAATGCAAGAAAAACAACAGTTTCGTACATGTTAGTCACTGGTGCCCAGCCGCTGATGAGAGCCCGCATTACTCCGCCGATAAATGTTATGAAAATAGAAATGGAGAGCAGAATGAACCCCAGCCAAAGGAAGTACTCTTCCGGCGAATTGGACATATCAGGACGGAATAATTCATCCCGCCACGATATTTTATCACGGACATCCCAATCGGGACGGTCAACTTGGACCTGTACATTGTTTTGTTTCAAACCGGCAAGCCCGCGGGCATCTATCATACCGCGGCGGAAGATTCCGATTATCAGCGAAATGAGAGCCGATACGGCGGAAGCAGCGGCAAAAACCCACATCCAGAAAAACGGAGAAAAACTAAAATAGCGGTATTCCGAAGCAATGAGGCGTGCCGACGGATATGCGGTTTTCTTTGCTGATTCCTGTGCCGCAACACCTTCTGGCAGTCCATAAAATTTTTCCCGAAAAGAAGCAGAGTGTTCCGCAGCACTCCGCAATGAGGTTTTTAGTTCGGCTCCTCTTTCATTGAACTCCGAGTATACCCGTTCCGCCCTAGGCGTTGTAAAAACAACATAAAGACGGTAAAAATCATTGCGAATCTTTCTGACAGCGTCAAGCCGATTGGGCGAAAGCAACGCCGCTGCCGTGAAAAAGTCGACCGGCGAATCAGCGTTGTCAAAGAGATTTATCTCATAACGTTCATCCGCTGCCGATTTCATACTATCCGTCTTGTTTCCCTGCGGTTGAGCAGAATTGTCAGACGTTTCGGTCTCTGTTTCGTCCATATCTTCCGGGGTCTCAGCCCGTTTTTCATCGGTGCTTCCTTCAGGAGATGTGAACGGAAATATATCCGGTATTATTTCAATATTTTTTGCTGCCTCGATTTTCTTAACCGTTTTGCTGCCCGGTTGAAACTCCGCATAAAGAAACCGCCGAACAGCGGAATCGCCGCCGTGAAGTACCAACTGCATTGAAGCCCACGGTGAACCTATCCGCGGCACGCTGGAATCTGAAAAGTAAGAATCTGTTATCAGCGGCAAAACCCGCAGCGTCCGCCCGTTATCATAAAGGGCAAGATACGCCGCCTCTATTTCACTGCGCAGATGCTTGACGGAGTAATAATAAGTCAGCACCAGTTGCGTTATCATCTCCTTGTTCTGTTTCATGCTGTCCTCTGTGAACAACTTCGGCAAAACACTCTCTACCGCCGCCGGCGTTGAATCACCGTCTGTTTTTTTCCGCTGAAACGAAACGCCCGGATAAATTTTTTCCATAAATGCGGCGGACTCATCGAGATTGATATCCAGCAGATTGAATAACAACTCAAATTGCCGTTCTACCGCGCTGAGATTTGGAACCATACGATTACCTTTTTCGTCAAGCCGGTCAAATGCTGTTGACAGTTGCGCTACCTTTCTGCCGATTGCGTGCCAGCGTTCCATTGTCGGGTGAACCAGTTGTCCGCTGTCGCCGATTTCAACAGTTGCGGTTATAGAAGAGTCGTCTCCGAAATTCATCAGATAATTCCACGCACCAAAGGCAGTGCTGTAAGATGACTGCTGATGTTCGGAGATATTGCCCGCCCGGTGCAGCAACTCGGTCATTCTGTTCGGATAATGCCGCTGCGGACTAAAAGTGAGATTCTGATATACGCTCAACGCTCCTGCTATGCGCTGCGTGATTTTAATAAAACGGGTTGATTCATCAGGGTCGAGAAAACCGCCTGACCGCTGAAGAGCATCAAGCCGCTGTTGAAATCCTACCGATTGTTCCAGTTGAAAAACCGATACCCGCCGTATGGGAACTCTTGCATTGTTTCTGTCTTCAATGTCGAGTACTTCACTTCGGTAGTCGGTTTCCGGCAATTCAAAGAGCGGAATATACTCCCAAATTTCCGGCTCAGCAAACCACGAAAGAAGAAGTTCCGGGGCATCAAAATAGCGGCCGGTCAACGGAAGCAGCGAACTGATGCGCTGAAGAATCCGCTCTGCCTGTTCCCGGCTTAATTTGGAAATTCTCAGTACTGATGTTTCCGGCGAAAGCGGAATCGTCTGGCTTTTGTCATCAATACCTCCGTCCGTCAACACGCTAATACTGCTTTGTGAAGGCGGCAGAAACGCTTCTTTGCGCTCAACTTCTCCAAATTGCAGCGGTTCCCTTTTCGGTCTTGCTTCGAGTATCCGATTCAACTCCGCCAGAACCGTTGTATCAGGTACAATGAACGGTTTCGATGTACCGCAAATGTCTTCAACGATTTGCTGTGCGAATGAAGAGAGCGGCATAGTCCGTCCGCCGTCAAAGACAGGAACGGTACTCCACTCTTGCCAATTCTGCGCTGAACACCAAGAAGGACAAAAAACCAGCGTTAAAACAAAGAAAAATAACTTTGTTAAAACCGGCGTTGAATTTTTACTTATTATCGTTATCATAATATCTGTTTTGTTCTTCGCATTATTTTCGTAATACCGTATTACTTTTCTTTCCTCGTGAACAGCCATATAGTTCCTACTATCAGCAGAAAACTGCCGAGATACTTCAATCCGCGCCCCGGGTCGTCATTTACCGAAAGTTTGCTCACGTAAATTGATTCCCGCGGACGCTCTTCCCACGGTAAAATTCTTCCATCGTAAAGATGATGAAAATAATAATCGCCGGGATGAAATGGTCCATCGAAGGAGGATTGATAAATACTGTATTTCCGTCCGTTTCCACTGAACACTGCCGGTTGATTCATCCTCACGAGTACATCTCCCCGCAATACCGGCAAATGTTCCGGCGATTTCAGGTCTTCGGGCGTAAATTCTCTATTTGGAACTTCAACAAAACTAATTAAACTGGAATAATGTGATGCCGTCTTTGTACCGGGTTCTGTTCTCTGCTCGAATTTCTTAAGAAAAACGCCGAAACCAAGATCCAATTTATCGTAATTCCACGTGACGCGGACTGCTCTGCCGTTACCGTGAACATAGTGCACTTGGTCTCTTTCCGGCGGTCCTTGCGCAGGACGCAGCCAAAAAATGTCTTCACTATTGTCAACAATAACCCGAAGTTTTACGCGTTTCTCTATATCGGGAGTTCTCCCTACCGGCTTGGAAACGATTCGCTGTCCCGGATAGTCCTGCGGTATGAACTGTTCAATCACTGCCTGAACTTCGTCTGGTGTGCCGGCTTCCAAAGTAATGCCGGATTTGCTTCCGTCTCTGGATTCGGAAAATTGACCGGAAACGATATATTTTTTTCCGTTCCAATAGCGGTAATTTAGCCGTTTGTCCGACCCCTGCAAAAGTTCAAGCCGCGGCTTTGACAACCGCTGCAAGACCTCCGGCAGAAGCATATCTTTATGTTTTGCAAGTTTTTCAACATCGGCGATATAGGTTCCGAATACTCCGAACACCGCAGCTTGAACATTTACTTCGTTTGCGTCTGGAGAAAGAACCATGAACTCCTTCTGACCTTCTGCAGAATATAAGGCGAAACGCAGGAGCAATCCTCTTGCCCGGAAACTAACATCGCCGATTTCCAAATTGGTTCCTTGCATCGGATAGCGTTTTTTCTC
>WRCR01000188.1 GCA_009783865.1 Planctomycetaceae bacterium
CGTCTTTTGTTTCATCTTCAAAAAGGAGGTTGTCTTCAATTTTCTCGAAAACCGTATTAACGGTGTCAATGACGGGCTGCGCGCTGCGGTAACTTTTCGCAAGTTCCTGTGTATCAAAGGGTTCTAATTCTTCTTCAACCTTATCAAAGATTTCGGCAACGCCGCCGCGCCAAGCATAAATTGCTTGTTTGACATCGCCGACTACAAATACCGAACCGCTCTTTTTTGCTTCAATTGCAAACGGTTTAATGATTTTCCACTGCGGCAGCGAAGTATCCTGAAACTCGTCCAGCAGAAGGTATCCCAGGTCGGAATCAAGACGGTGCGCCATCATCTGCACTGAAATCATATCGTCTACTGATGCCCGGCAAACCTTCTCGGTAATATCTTCATATCGAAAAGCACCGGAAGGATAAAGAAGGGCATCGTACTCTTGTGCAATAAGAGTCAGCAATTCACGGGCTGCTCTCGTCTTGCGGACAAGTTTGTTCAGCAACGCTGCTCTTGCCTGCTCAATCAAACGGCTGACAGCACTGTCCAACTCGTCGGGTATATCTTTGTCGTAATACTTTCCTGTTCTATCTGCAACCGCTTGTATCAGGGTAGATGACTCAAGAAACTCTTTCCAACATTCGTTTCCTTCTTTTCGGACTAGTGTGCATACTTTGTTTATGGTTTTAACAAAATTTTTATTCGGCGTTCCGGTCTTAGTTTGCGGAACCTCCGCTCTTTCAAGGGTTTGCACCGCACGTTCAATTTCGTCATCGGTTGATTCCTTTGTAAAAAGTATTTCATTATCCCAGACCGCTGGATTTTTTTGTACTTCCCGTATCAATGACAGACGTTTCGTTGCCAATTCAACTAGTTCTCTGGTTATTGTCAGTGTGGATTTCTCTTCGTGCCACTGATGCAGCAAGCCGTTTATCTTGCCGGAAGCATTGCCGGTATCTTTTTTCAATACATTGCGGATTGCTTCCTGAAGCAGCCGGGCATAAGCGTCGTCTTCGACCATCGTCCAATCCGGCGGCAAGTTGAGTTCCAAACCGAAAGAACGGGCGATTTTGTGGAAAAAGGAATCAAGCGTGCCTACCTGAACACGATGCAAATTGCGGGCTAATTCTGCCGTGACACTTTGCAGTTTCTCTTTGTTGGGAACGGGAATCCTTTCGCCGAAGTCGTCCCGCAAACTTTTGCACAGTTCAGTGTATTTATCTTTATCAAGAACAGCGGCGGAAAGACGCTGCAACACCCGCTGTAAAATCTCACCAGCGGCTTTAACCGTAAAAGTCGAAGCAAGTATTTCTTCAGCCGGTTTGCCGTCCAGCAAAAGGGCAATATACCTGCTGCTCAACTTGTATGTTTTGCCCGAACCCGCTGATGCCCGGATTATCGTATTAGGAATTATCGTTGTCATAATTATTCTTCTTTCGCCGCCTTTCCTTCCGGCGGGATAAGATAAATAGTTCCGTCTCTGCCGGATAAATAAATCGCCTTGTTAATTACTGCCGCACCGGCGGAAAGTTTCAAACCGGTCTCGATATTAAATTCCGTTTGGTATGTTTTCAATGAAAACTGCCGGACAGTTCCGTCTGCCGAATTTACCAGAACGCTTTCACCGATGCAAAACGGAAGTCCAACGGGAACCGGCATCGGTTCGCCGCGCAGTTCCCGTAATTTTCCATCTGCGGCGTAATACCGCATTGTACCGTCTCTAAGTGCGAAAATAAATCCGCTGCCGACGGTGTATGGTCCCCAGACGGTATCGATGTCGAGTTCTTCGGACAGTAAGTACTTCGGTTCTTTCTCTTCCGAAGTCAGATTCAATATGTGTAGAACGTGACGGTCATCGATGAAAGCCGCCTTATTATCTACAACGGCAAGCGGCGAAATAACCGGTCTTTCCAATTCAAAGCATTTTTCCTGAACCAGTGCCGTGTCTTCTTTTTTCCATGTTATTCGATAAAGACAAGCACCGCTGTTTAGCCCTTCGGATAGATTATCCGCTATCAAAAATGAAGCCGTTTTCGGAATGTTCACCGGTGCTGTCCACTTCGGTGCTTTGCCGATGTGCCGCAGCGGTTTGAACGATGCAACTGCTCTGCACGTCCTTACGTTGTAAAGCATCAGCGTCTCATCCGTCGGCGCAAGCATATGACCGTCCAACTCTATCGGAAATCCCGCAAGCGGTGAAGGAAGTGCAAGCAGGACAAACTTGTTTTCTTTAGCGGTCGGGTCGAAAATCCTAATATCCTTACCGGCGGAAACCCAAGCGGAATAACCATCCCTGAGTGGTATTACTCTGCCGAGAGGAAACTTAACATTTCTTGCCCCGTTTTTACCTGTGTCGCTTTTAAAAGTGCCGAAAGCACCGTCTGGTAATTCCAAGACCGGAACTGCTTCACCGGTATCAAGCGGTACTTTCCAACTCTTGCCGTTGGAAGTATAAACCGTCATGGAATTGTCGCCGACAGTGAATTGCGGTTCCTGAATAATCGGCGCAGCAACTTCGGCAGTCCATATTGGCGTTTCAGTTTTCGATTGACCGATATGATATTCCGCAACTTGAAGTCCGCCCCAATCCGGTTCAGTGAAAAAATGCGTCAATCGGCTTTCATACAGCCGATACGGTTTATGAAAAAACGACAGCGTTTCAATGCCCGTCCGCAATGCTTTCTGCGGAACGATGCGGTTTTGCGCCGGTTGAAGATAAAACATCGTCAGTTGATTACCGGCAATCCAAATTTCACTACTGTTAAGTCCGCCGCCGAGAAAAGCGGCATGGAGATTCGTTCCGATTTCAGAATTTATACCGGCTGTACCCTTGCCAATGGGTTTCAGCGGTTCTATTGGATTATCATTTTTCGCAAAGAGCGATAATTCCCCTGCATCGGAATGAACGAAACAGCGGTCTCCGCTTATCTTTATCGGAAAATCAACGAGTCCGCTAATCGGGAATGTTTGAAGTACACGTTCATTGATTTTTTCGTCAAACGCAAACACGGCGAGTTCACAACTTTTCGCGCCGGTTTGCCGAATGAATAAGCAGTGCGCTCCAAACATTACCGGTGCAGTCCGAATTGTCAGCGGCGAATGTTCACTGTAAAACGAAAGTATATTTTGCGTTTTATCCTGAAGCGGTACTTTGAACAACGTTTGCGAGTCCGCAAATTGCAAAACGCTGCCGATTGACAAATCAACTAGCGGCGGTGAATCAGCATTCTGCGGCATTTGATAAGAAGCGGCTGTCTTCACGGAATCGGTCCCGACTTCAAACAGATGTAATTTTCCGTCTTTCGATGCTGCCGCAAAGAAACACGCCGTTTCGTTTTGTGCAATACTTGAAACGAAAACCTTTTCGCCTAACGAAAATTTAGACAGCAATTTACCGGCGGCATTATCGTATCGGCGAAAAGTTCCGTCTTCGGTGTTGACGAGTATAAAACCGTGCTGCCTTATGTTTTTGGAAGATTGTATCGGTAAATACTTCGGCGTTATTCCTGCCGATACGAAATTTTTCAGCGGCTGTTTCCAGACCAGTGAACCGTCCACAGAATAAATTCCGTAAAGATTTTCATCGTAATAAAACGGATGTATTCTTGATACCTGTCTTCGGCTGTCATCGCTTTCTTTTTTTGCCAGCGGAGTTTGTTTCGTTAACACGGCGAGAACTTTGGCGGGGGCTTCTGTGGTGCTGCGAATTTCTGAATTTGTGTTTGGGGCAGTTGTTTGAATTACTGCAAGTGCTTCTTTTTCGACAACCGTCCGCATTAAATTCTTGAAATCCGGTTGAGCGGCAAGTTCGGGATATTCCGTCAACAATGAATCAACAACGGCATAACATTCTTTCACCTGTGTTCTGTCAAACGGAGTTGTTGACAGCAATTCGCCGAGTTTATCCGCTGCTTCTTTCAAGGCAAGTTGACAAACAGCGGTGCGATACACGATTCTAATTTTCGCTTTGACGGCAGCAACTTGTTCTACCGGATGCATCGACTTCGGCAGCAACTTTTCGAGAAGTGCCAGCGTTAATTCGGCGCGCTCCGAATGAAGCAGCGAGGTTTTTGCTTGCGCTTCGTCTGCTAAACCGGCAGCGATTCTCGGAAGCAGAATGGAAAGTTCCGCTTTGGATACCTCGAAAAATTCCGGTTCGTTTTCAACGGCGGCGATTTCTTCGGCAGCGGTATTGTAAGCGTTTATATGATTCGACTGTTCGTCAACGGCGAAGCGGATTCTTGCTAAAGCCCGCCGGATTTTCGCTGTAGAAACACCGCTGTGATTGGGGAAGGACGAAATGAAATCGTCGTATTTTCCGATTGCTTGTGCGTAAGACGCTTTTTCGTAGGACTGATTTGCTGCCGCCAGCATATTATCGGCACTGCGGCGGAACAGCGATGCAGCGAAAAATAAACTGAGAATAAGCAGAACGACTAGAGAACCGCTGCAAAACAGAAATAGTTTCGTGTCGAAGGACTTTGTTTTTCTCTTTTTCGGGGTATATCCGCTGTTGCCGTACATTCTTGGAATTCCTGTTGCCGTTTTTTCTTCTTGTTATTATAAATCTTTTCCGTTGGAATTCAACAGGCGAAAATCAACAGATACTTCTCTTGCAATATCCGTAAAAACGGTGTATAATGCCCCCGTGTTTGTTTTTAATCCGCTTTAATCAACATAAAATTATACTAATTTTAAGGAGAAATTTATGAGCCAAAGTCAGTACAACAAAGATTTTTACGCACCAACCGATTTGTTTGCGGCGGCAGCCGATGCGCAGGAACGAAGCACGTTTATCACGAGAACCTATTTTTACCTTCTTGGTGCTATCTGCGCCATAGTCGGTATTGAAGTCGTTCTGTTCAACACTGTCGATACACTGGCAATCACGGGTCTAATGACGGGCGGACATTTGTGGCTCATCGTTATCGGTTTATTCATGTTCGTCAGTTGGATTGCAAACAGTTGGGCAATGAACGCAACAAGTTCTGCGGTGCAGCATGCCGGTTTGGCAATCTACATCGTTGCCGCATCTGTTATCTTGATGCCGCTGCTGTGTATTGCACTTTCACTCGGGGCAGAGGGCATGCAGATTATTAAATCGGCTGGTTTAGCAACCGGCGGACTTTTTGCCTTGATGACACTTGCCGTCTTCATCACCCGTCAGGACTTCTCGTTCCTGCGGACGTTCCTCGTGTTTGGTTCATTTGCTGCTCTTGGGTTCATTATCTTTGCCATCATTTCCGGTTTCAGTATCGGACCGATTTTTATGTACGCAATGATTGCTCTGATGTGCGGCTACATCTTGTATGACACGTCCAACATAATGCACCATTACCGGACAACGCAGCATGTAGCGGCATCGCTTGCACTGCTTGCTTCCGTAGTAATGCTGTTCTGGTATGTCCTGCAACTGTTCCTGGCATCAAGCCGGGATTGATACAACGTGAATGAAAGTGTAGATGAAAGTTGCCCACATCATTACACGGCTGATAATCGGCGGAGCGCAGGAAAATACACTGTTTAACTGCGAAGACCTCATCCGCAACTTCGGTGATGAGGTTATTCTGATAACGGGTCCGACTACAGGTCCCGAAGGAACCTTGATGAACCGTTGCGCCGGTGTAGTTCCGACTGTGGTAATACCGGCGTTAATCCGTCCGATTTCACCGTTTCACGATGTTCTGGCGTATCGGCATATCAAACGGGTTCTTCGTGATTTCAAGCCGGATGTTGTTCACACTCACAGTGCTAAAGCGGGCATCATCGGCAGAGCAGTTGCGAGGAAAATAAATTGCCGCTGTATCGTTCATACGGTTCATGGTGCGCCGTTTTATCCTGAACAAAACGCCGCTGTCCGCTGGTTCTATCAATACTGTGAACGCTGGGCTGCAAAACGCTGCGATGCCCTGATTTCCGTTGCCGATGCAATGACTGTCTTGATGGTCAACGCAAACATTGCCGAAAGAGAAAAATTCACAACGATTTACAGCGGAATGGACATCGAACCGTTTTTGAATTCCGCTTCACTGCGGCAGGAAACCCGTGCCAAAATGGGATTTGCGGACAGCGATGTTGTGGTCGGCAAAATCGCCCGTCTTTTCAATCTGAAAGGACACGAATTTGTGATAAATGCCGCCCGGTCAATCATTGCCCGCATTCCGAATGTTAAATTTTTATTTGTCGGCGATGGAACACTGGCGGATACACATCGCAGGAAAATCCAACAACTGGGACTTGAAAAGTACTTCGTCTTCACGGGGCTTGTTTCGCCGGAGCGCATACCGGCAATGCTTTCCGCTATGGATATTGTCGTTCACACCAGTTTACGTGAAGGGCTGGCAAGGGTGCTGCCGCAGGCGTTGTTGTCCGGCAAACCGGTTATCAGTTATGATGTTGACGGCGCAAGGGAAGTCGTCCGCAACAACGAAACGGGATTTCTATTGCCGCCTAAACAAATTGAACTGCTGGCGGATGCCGTTGTTACTCTTGCGTTGAATGAGGACTTGCGCAACAAAATGGGAGAAACCGGCAGAGAAATGTGCCGGAACAAGTTTGACAGAACCTTGATGACGGAAAGAATCCGTGAACTCTATCAACGTTTCATTTAACCGGTACCCCGCTTTCTTTTACCCCCCCTCTTGACGATAAAAATAATTCTGATATACTATTCAAATCATTCGGGGAATACCCGGAAAAGCCGCTCTTTTATCTTTCCGAAAATTTTTTGATTTTTTTTTGAAAATTTTGATTTTTTTCGGCGGGGGGTATTGACGGCTTGCAAGAATAATATAAAATCTTGCGTATTGCTTTTGGGAAAGGTTTTCCCGTTAGAAGCAAATATGTTCTTTCACAATATGGCAGCGTATAAAACGGCAGGTCAGCAATATACAACGTTATTGTTGACCGGCTCATAAAAAGTTTTTCGATAATCGAAACTTTTGTGAACCCAAACAAAACCAATGAGGATTGGTGATTTATAGTTAAAGTCCTTGATAGATGACCATTTATCAAGGCAACCAGAGAGAAATCTCTATCAATCTCGATGTTAACGCCAAAGGAGCGGGGGTTATGCCCGCCGGTAACTTTCGGCGAACAGCGATAAAAATTGAAGGGTTTGATCCTGGCTCAGAATGAACGTTGGCGGCGTGGATTAGGCATGCAAGTCGAGCGGTGCAGCAATGCACAGCGGCGAAAGGGATAGGATAATATGGTTCATCTGCCCCTGAGACGTGGATATACGAGGGAAACTTCGGGTAATACACGATAACCTCTACGGAGCAAAGGTGAGATTCCGCTTGGGGATGAGACCATAGCCTATTAGTTAGTTGGCGGGGTAATGGCCCACCAAGGCTATGATGGGTACGAGGCGTGAGAGCGTGTCCTCGATCACTGGGACTGAGACACTGCCCAGACACCTACGGGTGGCTGCAGTCGAGAATCTTCGGCAATGGACGAAAGTCTGACCGAGCGACGCCGC
>WRCR01000189.1 GCA_009783865.1 Planctomycetaceae bacterium
CTAGTGTTTTACCGATGTGGAAACGACTGCTTGTAGAATAAGCGACTACGGAAGAATCTGCGTCTGTTGTAACATCGACACCATGACCGATTGCAACAACAGCGGCACCTTCCATAATACACTGATAGGCTAAATTACAATACTCCCATACAGGTGCATCGCCGCTCAAAATAACCATACGCCCCGGACTTACTCGACCGATAGGTTGTTTAACATTCAAATGAACAATTACGTTATCTGCGGGTATCATACTATTCTGCTCCAAAAATTGTTAACAGATCTGTTATTTTGAAAACTATAGCAAATCTATGATGGTTCTTGCAATTTTTATTGAACACCTGTCTATGGCATAATAAACAGATTAACTTAATTTTCGAACAAGTTTTTGGAAAACTAAATATGTCTGAAGAAAAGATATTTGATTCTGTAGTCAACCCCGATAGTCCTAACAGCGCTGCTCTCTCGTATAGAAAATTTTTCTTCGAGGTCTGTGAAAAAGCGTTTTATTACGAATTTGACCGGCAAAGTCGGATTCAAAACCATGCCGTAACTATCATATTGCTTGCTTCAGGACTATGCGCTGTTACGTGGTATTTTTCATCATACGAATACCTGCGGTCAGTTTGTGTTCTATATTCTTCACTCTTGATACTAACTTGGGCTGCGCTGATATTCACCATTGGTTTAATTGCGCATGCTGTAATGTATCGAAGCAATAAAGTTCCTGCTGATATGCGCGCATGGAACAAATGGCTTGCAGAGTTAGAAAAAACATACGGATCAGATTCGATAAAAATTGAGGACGAAGCGATTAAACAAATAACAAGTCAATACTCAAAAGCACAGACAATATACGCCGAATCAAATGAGGTACGCTATAGATCGTTACGGCAGGCACAAGTGATCCTTGTCGCAGTACTTGTATTGATTTTAATGCTGGCTGCAAGTAAAACGGCGTTGGACTATGACCGCAGCAGCAAGGAAATACGCCCTGTCTTTTGCAGACAGGGCGAAAAGTAAACGATGCTTTGTGCAAGTATCACCGGGTAGTATTTTCATTTGAAGGTATAAACGACTTCTGCCGCTGAATATAATCTTCAAGGTCTTTACGGTGATAGCGCACTGCGCGGGTTCCGATTTTTACAACCGGAATATGCTTTTCCTCCATAGCCCATCTGGTTAAGGTGTTGTACGTAACGCCGAGTATTTCGGCGGCTTCGTGACGTGTTAATAAGTCATTCTTCGTCATTGCTGATTGCTCCTTGTGAAGTGGTTTCAGAATTGGTTTCATCTTTACGATACTCTAGCATACGCTTTGTTGCTCTGTCAACTGACTCCCGCACGGGGTCAGTTATCAATCGGGCATATATTTCAGTTGAAGAAGTGGAACGGTGCCCTAATGATTTACCGATGACCAGCAGTGAAGTTCCGCTGATTGCCTGCCAAGAGGCAAATGTCCGGCGAAGGTCGTGTATTACTATATCGTGTACGCCCATTCGTTCTTTTATTCGTCCCCATGCGTCGTCTAGGTTGGATATTCCTTTTTGTTTGCTTTTCTGCGGTGATGGAAATACGGATATATCCCTTTCGTTTTTATTTTTATAACGTTCTTCGAGAATACCGCAGGCAGGTTCCGAGAGTACGACTACCAGCGGATCGCCGTTTTTCTGCTTTATTCCTGGTACGTGCCAAAATTTATTCTTCATATCAATATCTTTCCAACACATCTGACATACAGTCCTTTTTCGTTGTCCTGTCAGCAGTAACATAAGAAAAACATCCCGTATTAAAGGGCTTTCTTGATTCACTGCTTTATAAAACGCCTCTAACTCATCAGGCAGTAAAAATCTTTCACGTTCTTTCTGCGGAAACCTGCGAACTCCTGTACAAGGGTTCACTCCTTCATATCCTATTTCATCACCAAGCCGAAATAAAGATTTGATAAGAGCCAAAGCATTGTTCGCTGCCCCGTATCCTCGGCTTTTTCCGAGTTGTTGATGCCATTCAGTTATTTGATATTTTGTCAGTCTATCTAAACGACATCTGTGCAGCGGTTTACACTGCTGATTAAACCTTGATAAATCCTGTTTATGTCCGTGTGCGCCTTTATGTATAACAGCATACGTGCTGTACCAGTGCTGAAATAAATCCCATAATGTAGGTACTGTTTGTTGCTTTCGTTTTATTGCGCGCGGGTCGTTGCCTTTCCCGATTTCTGCGATATGATTTTGAGCAATCTTACGTGCTTCGGTAAGCGTTAATCCCGGATGCTTTCCAATAAAAATACGGGCAGATTTACCGTGTATACGTTTTACAAGATAAAACGAGCGGACATTGTTAGGGGTGACGAAAAGAGCAAGACCCGGTACCGCAGTATCATGGTATGCCTCTCTTTTCTTTACAGGCGGTTTGATATTTTCCAGCCGCTGATGGGTAAAATTAAAACAATTTGTCGAATGCCGGTGCATCACTGGTGCCTCACTGGGTGAAACTAAAGAGAAATAAACTGTAGTCAACAGATATACAATTTACTGCAAATAACCGGCATTTGTCAATGATTACAAGACATGCGATGCCTTGTGTAGTGAAGAAGAATATCGAGAAAATAAATTACATAGATTTACACTTTCCGCGACAACGGAAACAATCGAACAAACGAACTTCATAAGGTCCTGCATTTGAAAACTCCCTGCAAAAATTGAAAAGCAAACACCACATTAACATACGAACACGTGTATTATCCTCGTTTTCCGAAAAATTGCAAGGGGAAATTTGAAAAACGGATAAATTATCGAAAAAATTACCGTTTCGGTACTTCCCCTGCGATAGCCCGCTCGTAATTCGGGTTTTCCGATTGTCCCGTGACTTCGTACAAGAATCTGCTCGGAATCGATTGACGCATCTTGCCCCACTTCAACCGCTGCAATGCCATCGTCAATGTCAATCGCTGCCTTGCGCGGGTTATACCGACATAACACAAACGCCGCTCCTCATCGACCGCTAAAACATCATCGTCATCGACACTTCGGCGGTGCGGCAGGATTCCTTCCTCCAAACCGACAATATACACTTCGGGAAATTCCAATCCCTTTGCAGCATGCAGCGTCATCAGCGTCACGGCTTGCTGTCCCAAATTCTTTTTATCGGAACTTCCGAAATCGGGACCGTCCAGCGAAGTCCGATTGATAAAATCCCAAAGCGTTGGACGCGCATTATCTTCTTCGGCATCCTTGATATACTCCGCCGCTGCGTCAAATACTTCACCGACAGAATCCCAGCGCGATTTCTGTTCCTGCAACTCTGGATATTGCCGGGTAATTTCCTTTTCATATTCAACTGCCGATAAGAAGTCCTTCAGATTGTCAACGGAAAATTTCTTGAGAAGGATTTGCCGCTGCTGTTCGATAAGCATTTGAAAGTTCCGCAGAACGTCAATCGTCTTCTTATTGAATGTCTCCGGTTGTTCCTGTTTCATCAACTCAAACGGAGCATCATCTTCATGACTGCCGGTAATTTTTTCGAGCAGTTCCCAAAGTGAGATATGCTGTCCCACCGCCGTTTCCGTCAATTTGTGAATCGTTGTCGTACCGATGCCCCGCGGCGGAGTATTAAGAACCCGAAGAAGCGAAACATCGTCTTTCGGACGATTGAAGGTCTTCAGATACGACATTATATCTCGGACTTCCTTGCGGTCGAAAAACGATTGACCGCCGATGAGCGTGTACGGCAAACCGAGACGGCGAAACTCCATTTCAAAAGAACGCGGCTGTTCATTTGTCCGAAACAGAACGGCGAAGTCAGCCGGTTTGCGCTTGCCGGTCTTGATGCGCTGCATAATCTGTTCGACAACTGTTCTCGCTTCGGTTTCACCGTCTTGACTCTGCATTATCTTCGGCGGTTCACCGGATACCGTTGTAATCAGATTTTTTGCATGCCGATGTTTATTGAAAACGATGATGCGGTTCGCCCAATCGAGAATCTGTTTCGTTGAGCGGTAATTTTCAACGAGGCGAATCACTTTTGCGTCCGTCCAATCCTTTTGAAAATTGAGAATGTGTTTGACTTCCGCGCCGCGCCAGCCGTAAATCGCTTGGTCGTCATCGCCGACAACGCAGAGATTCCGATGCGGCAGCGCAAGTCCCTTGACTATCCGATACTGACTCATGTTTGTATCCTGATATTCGTCAACGAGAATATGGTCGAACCGCTGCGATTCCTTTTTGAGTACATCGGGAAATTTGCAAAACAACTCTTCGGTTAGAAGAAGAAGGTCATCGAAGTCAACCGCGCCAAATGATTTTAATATGTTCTGATAATGCAGATAACATTTAGCGGCAAGATATTCTTTACTGCTGAACGCTTTCTTCTGCGCTTCTTCCGGCGATACAGCGGCACTCTTCCAGATGCTGATTTGCGTTATAAGTTCAGCGGGACGCAATGCCGCCTCGGATACCTTGATGTCGTTCAATACTTTCCGTGCTGCCGACTCTTGGTCGCCGCGGTCGTAAATCGCAAAATGTGCTGGGTATCCTAACTTCGTGATATGCCGATGTAAGATGCGGACACACAGCGAATGGAACGTTGATGTCTCCGGTTTTTCTTTGCGGGATATGTCTTTTATATCTTTCAGCAATTCGGCAATTCGGCTCTGCATTTCTTTTGCCGCTTTGTTGGTGAAGGTGACGGCAAGGATTCGGCTTGGTTTTATGCCGCTTTGAATGAGACGTACAATCCGGTAAGTGACAACGCGTGTTTTACCGGTTCCCGCACCAGCAAGAACTAACATTGGTCCGCGTAAAGTTTCAACGGCAGCGCGCTGGGCAGAATTCAACGACATATTCTTTACCCGTCCAATGATTTTATCGGTGCTTTCCCGATAATCTGCGGTTTATCCTGTCTGACATGATATTCGCCTTCACGCCGGACTTCGACTTTGCGGAAACGCTCATCGGGCAACTGAATCGAATGTATCCGAAAGCCGAATTTATCGCCGACTTTCACCGCTTCGGCTGTACCAACGACAACGCATTGTCCGACTTCGATTTCAATCAGTTCGTCGCAGGATTTATTGAATTGGATAACCGAGCCGACACCGAGTTCGAGTATGGATTTAATCGGTTTTCTTGCGGTTGCTAATACCGCCGCTACGGGTACTTTTATTTTCAGGACGCTGCGGCTGTATCCGGGCAAATCATCAAGTAAATGCCGTTTCGGTCTGGCTGCGAAAGACGGCGAGTCCTGTTCCGGCGCACCATTTCCGATGAATTTACCGCCGCCAACGGGGTCGGAACCGAACATCGGCGGCGGCGGCAGATTCAATGCTTCCTCTGCTTTCGGTTCGTCCAGCAGTGCATTGGGATTATCTAAAGCCCAAACGATGTAAGCCGATACCGGTGAATCGCCGTCTTTTGAAAGACAGATTTCGAGGAAACCGCCGCCGGCATTTAATCCGCTGCGTAAAAGTCCGCTGTCGAGATTGCGGAGGAAACCGGCTTTATAGTCGTCGGGAAAAAAGTCCTCCGGCAACAGGTTCATTCCCCATTCCTGCGAAAAGGTTGCCAGTTTGCTCTTTTGTGTTATATCAGGATTGGCGCACCAGCCGGGAACTAAACCGGTTGATGACGGGACTAAAATTGCGACTCCTTTTCCGCTGATAAGAAGGAGCAGTGCGAGTCCTTCGCCGGAGACCTTTTGCCGAAAAGAGTCGAAGTCGAGTGCGCCGCCGGTACCGGGACTGATGGTGATTGTACTTTCGAAAGTTCGTGAAAATGCGGACGCGGCTTCATCAGCACCGTTTTTCACGGCTTCGATAAAGGAATCGGCAGCACCGGCGTTGAGTTCAGACATTTTTCACGCGAAAAGAGTATAAGACCACACATCGTTCTTATCGGATTATACCACAGATGCAATGGAATAAAACTTGTTTAACCGGCATAAACGTAATTGCCGGTATAAACGGAATTTTCTGGCGTTAACCGTTATCCCAGAACCCGCTTTAGACGGTCGAGATTCCACTGTACCTTTTCGGCGGCGGTCATCTTTGAAAAGTCAACGGAATCGCTTGAATTGCTTGAATTGCGGGGGCTGAAACCCCCGCCTATTTTGGTTTCTTTTGATGTACCGCTGTAACTGTCAGTCCCTTCCATTCTTTCGAGGTCTTTCTCCAGCGTTCTTCGCGGCTTGATATTCAATCGCTGCAAGTCGCCGTGATATGCTTTCACCGCATCGACCGGCGCAATCTTTCCGTCCGCAATCAAACGAAGATATACCACAAACGATAACTGATGTTCCGCATTATTGATTTTCCTGCCGTACAGAGCAACCCGCGCTCCGTACTTCTTTGCATCGGCAAGCATCTGAAAAGCGTCCAGTGTTGTACCCGCAGAACCGCCGAGTATTCCTACCACCAAATTGCTGTCATAACGGGCTAACGATTCCATCGCCTCCGGTCCGTAATACGGAATTTTCAGAAACAGCGGTCTGCCTTTTTCCGTCACACCTGCCAGCGTTCTGACTATATGATTATTAACGAACTTTGGAATATCTTTCGGTGTGCCTGCCCCGAAATAATTCGGACTAAACACTTCGAGAAAATACCGGAATCC
Source organism: Planctomycetaceae bacterium (assembly GCA_009783865.1). Lineage (GTDB taxonomy): Bacteria > Planctomycetota > Planctomycetia > Pirellulales > Thermoguttaceae > WRKP01. Next base: position 6,606 of record WRCR01000189.1, read on the forward strand.
CTTTGTTTCTGCTTCGGTTCGGAACTCCTTGAAAGCAAGAAGTGCATCGCGGTCATGTTCCAAGATGTTATTAAACGTGATGGAGTAAAGCCCAAGATTCGCACCGAGTTTTCTTTCCGCATCGGTGCAGTTTGTTTTGCCGCACATAGCATGGTCAATGCTTGCCGTTCTGAAATGCCGGCTCGGTTCACTGCCGTACACTCCTTCAGAACCCGCTAGCCAAATGTCGGTGGTATCGTTTGCCCGAATCGCCGGTGTAATCGGCGAATTAGCAAACAGGTTTTCGCGGATAGTCAGGATTTCATTGGTACTCGCACTCATCAGCATGATGTCAACGAGTTCCTGCTTGACAATTTCCCGAATTTGATTTCGGTATTCATCAAGCGTGCGGAATCTCGCTTCGCTGCTGTATTGTTCGGGACTTTGACCGGGCGCAGAAAGTCCATAAGCCATGTCGGCATCTTTTGCATCGGCAAGTATGAAGTCGTTACAACTTCTGTCTGCTAAAATTCGGGCAATTTTCGTATCAAGTGTTTTCTGCATAGTTGATTACTTTGTCATTATTTGGGGGAATATAACTGTATTTCGTTGTTTTGCGGCTGCGCCGGACTTCCGTACTGTTGATTCGGCTGCACCGGCTGATTGCCCGCTGGCTGATTAGCAATGACCGGCAGCGTTTCGACAACATGTCTCCAGCCCCGCGGAACAGTCGGGGTGAAAAAATAATCGCGGACTTTATCGAAGCCAAGCAAATCATTCACTTTCGGGTTGTTGAAGACATAGGCAGTATGCGCCTTGCCGTTGATGTCGTCTTTCTTCAAAGCGGTTGCCCGCA
>WRCR01000190.1 GCA_009783865.1 Planctomycetaceae bacterium
ATGAGGACTGAAATCAAGGAAGGATAATGTTTTCGCCCATTTCGCGCTACCCCAATTTAACTAAATTACACACCACCTTTTGAACAGGTAGAAAAGTATTACGAAACGGTCGACAGGGCGAAGTTATCCTATCTGCGGGCAGTTGAAAAGGAACTCGCCGCTGCAAAATACCGGGGAGACCTTACCTTATTCAAGGAACTTGAAACGGAATTAAATCACGCGAAAAACGATGATGGTCATACACTATCAACTTACAAGCCCGTAAGTCAAACGCTCCGCAATTCCAAGCAGCAACTCCAGCGTACCGTGGAAACAGCCCGCAGTCAATTCGCCAAATCGGTTAAATTTGCCGCCGCCAATTTATTGAAGAACGGCAAGACGGCAGAAGCCAAAATCATGGACCAAGCCGCCACCGACGAACCGTCCCGGACTCAGCAAAACGATTTAACCGATACTCCGGTTATCCTCAATTCTGCCGTAGTACCGGCTAAATGGACTCCCGAAGAACAAGCCGAAATCGACAAGTTCATCGCCGAATTTGGAAAAGATGTAAAAAAGACCGACGAACAAAGTAAGATACTGCTACATCATGCAGCCGAACTGGGCAAAATTTCCGTTGTCAAATACCTTGTTTCTCAAGATGCGAATGTTAATGCGAGAGATAATTTGGGAAATATCTCGCTCAACCATGCGGCACGCTGCGGTCACACAGAAATCGTCAAATATCTCATTTCCGCTGGGGCGGATGTCAATACAAAAAACTCAACTAACAATACCCCGCTCCATTTGGCTGCGTGGAAGGCACACACAGAAACCGTCAAACTGCTCGTTGTTGAAGGAGCGGATATTGAGGCGAAAAATTATTGGGGCTGCACACCGCTCCATGAAGTTGCATCTTACGGCTGTGCCGAGTCCATCAAATTCCTCGTTTCCCAAGGGGCTGATATTAATGCGAAAAGCAACAAAGGCAAGACCCCGCTCGACCATGCAAAAGAAAAAGGGTATACGGAGGTTGCTGACTACCTGACAGCGGTTCATGCCGCCGAGCAAGCCGAAATCGATAAGTTCATAGCGGAGTTTGGAAGTGATGTCGAATGGAAGGATGACAGGGGCAGTACGCTGCTTCACAAGGCGGCATTTCGCGGAAATGTTGCAGTTGCTAAATTTCTTGTATCCTCAAAAGCAGAACTTAATGCAAAAAATCTTGACAGCGACACTCCGCTCCATTATGCGGCAATGCAAGGACACATCGCAGCTGTCAAATTTTTTGTATCCTCGAAAGCAGAACTTGAAGCAAAAAATATTGTCGGCAACACCCCGCTCCATTATGCAGCATATTATCGCGGACACCTTGAAACCGTCAAGTATCTCGTTTCCCAAGGGGCGGATATAAAAGCGAAAACGAAAAGCGGCAAGACCACGCTCGACCTTGCAAAGGAGAAAGGACATACGGCAGTAGCGGAATATCTTGAGAGCGAAGGCGGTAAATCGGGCAAGTAAAAAATGTCAACACTGCGCTGCAACTGTGTTAATCCGACGATTGCATCTCTGTTCCCGCAACTTGCCGCTCGCTACTCAATTCTGCTCTTGCTTGACGCTGCTGGCTCTGCGGTTAAAATATATTATGGAATCGTCACCAACTCCACTCACCAACATCCGCTGGCAATACAACGATGAATCACCCATCGTTCAAAAGCGCGGCGAAATCATCGGCTTGATACGCCAGAATCAGGTTCTCGTCATCTGCGGCGAAACGGGTTCCGGCAAGTCAACCCAGTTGCCGAAGTTTCTTCTCGAAATGGGACGCGGCAGAAATGGCATCATCGGACATACCCAGCCGCGCCGAATTGCCGCCCGCTCCATCGCCGCCCGAATTGCCGAGGAATTGGAAACGCCGCTGGGAAGCATAGTCGGCTATCAAGTCCGATTCGAAGAAAAACTTTCGCAGGATACCCGTATCAAAGTGATGACGGACGGGATTCTCCTTGCCGAGACGCAGTCAGACCGCACATTCCGCAAATACGATACAATCGTTATAGACGAAGCACATGAAAGATCGCTCAACATTGATTTTCTGCTTGGAATGTTAAAACGGGTTTTACCGCAGAATCCCTATTTGAAACTGCTCATCACTTCGGCAACTCTGGACGCAAAGCGGTTCGCCGAATTTTTTTCGGAACCGGGAATCAACAGAGGAAAGCCCGTCCCGATAATCGAGGTTTCCGGCAGAACTTATCCGATTGAGGTTCGGTATCGCCCGATTGATGAGTTCGGGGAAAACGAATCGGGCGAAGAAAATTCTGTTTCACGTGAAACGGATACCGAAGTGCTGGCGTTGATTGAAGCGGTGAAAGAATGTTGCCAACACGGCATTGGTGATATTCTTATATTCCTGCCAACCGAGCGGGATATTCTGGAAGCGGCGAAGGCACTGCGGCAAACACTCGATTATGGAAAGCGGAAAAATGCTGCGCCGGAGATTGAAATCCTGCCGCTTTATGCGCGGCTGCCGACAGCGTTGCAGCAGAAGATATTTCAGCGGGGGCGGCATCGGCGGATAGTTCTGGCGACAAATGTTGCGGAGTCCTCGCTGACGGTGCCGGGAATCCGTTTTGTGATTGACACGGGAACGGCAAGAATCAGCCGCTATTCCGCAAAGGTTAGAACGCAGCGTTTGCCGATTGAGCCGGTTTCCAAAGCATCGGCAGACCAGCGGGCAGGTCGCTGCGGCAGAATCGGAGACGGCGTTTGCATCCGCCTGTTTTCGGAGACGGATTACCGCAGTCGGCAGCCGTACACTACGCCGGAGATTCAGCGGACGAATCTTGCGTCGGTGATTCTTCAAACGCTGTCGTTGCGGCTTGGAAAGATTGAACATTTCCCGTTTCTTGACCCGCCGAGGAAGTCGGCAATTACAGATGGATACAACACGCTGTTTGAAATCGGGGCGATTGATGAACAGCAGAAGTTGACACCGCTCGGCTGGAAGTTGAGCAAACTGCCAGTTGACCCGCGCATCGGAAAAATGATTCTGACGGCGATTGAAAACAACTGTCTCAACGAAGTACTCATCATCGCTGCGGTGCTGGAGATTCAAGACCCGCGGGAACGTCCGCTGCAACAGCAGGAAAAAGCGGATGCGGCGCATAGTAAGTTTCTGGATTCCCGCAGTGATTATCTCGGCTATCTAAAACTTTGGGAGTTTTATCAGCACCTCAAGGAAACCATTTCGCGCAACGGTTTGCGGAAAGCGTGCCAGCAAAATTTTCTTTCTTATAACCGAATGAGGGAATGGAGCGACATACACATTCAACTTCAGCAATTTTTACGGGAACTTAAACTGCGAGGGAAAAACACGCCGGAGAATAAGACGGAAAAAACGCCGGAAGAACTTTACACTGCACTGCATCGTTCCATTTTGTCAGGTAATCTTTCGGGCATCGCACAGCGGCTCAATAGAACGGAATATCTAGTTTGCAATTCCGGCGGCAATACTACGGAGCGATTTGTGCTTTGGCTTGGCAGCGGTTTAATGAAAGGAAATAAAATCGAAGTTGGACAGGAGAATGAAGTCAAAAAGTTGATACCGAAACCTTCACTGCCGCATTGGATTATTGCGCAGGAACGGATTGAGACCTCGCGGCGGTATCTGCGGACGGCTGCACAGATTGAATCATCCTGGCTGGAACCGCTTGCGCAGCATTTGTTGAAGCGAACATATCAGGAACCTCATTGGGATGCCGAGACGGGTTATGTTCACGCCTTTGAACGGGTGACGCTGCTGGGAATTGTGATTGTACCGCGCCGGAGAATCAATTTCGGACCGATTGACCCGAAAACATCGCGGGACATTTTCATACAGTATGCTCTTGTCGAAGGAATGCTCATTACGCAACTTGGCTTCTTTGAATACAACAGAGCGGTGCTTGAAGAGGCAAAGACCTTGCAGGACAAATTGCGGAACTACGATGTGCTGCGTCCGCAAACCGCTCAATACGAATTTTATCAACGGCAGATACCGGAAGAGGTCTTCGACTTGCGTTCTTTGGAAAAGTGGGCAAAAGAAGCCGGCAATGAACAGCGGTTGTACTTTACGCTTCGTGACCTTTGTAATGCCGACTTACCGGAGAATATCTTGCAGCAGTTTCCCGACAAGTTGGAAACGTTTGACGGCGGAACGGCAAAAGTTGAATACCGTTATGCTCCTGAAGAAGAAGCGGATGGTGTGACGGTTATCGTTCCGAAAGAAGGATTGAAGCAGTTAAATCCGCATCAACTTGGCTGGCTGGTACCGGGGTTGATGGAACAGAAAATCATTGCGCTGTTGAAATCGCTGCCGAAGGATTTGCGCCGTCAGATTGTACCGGTGCCGGATACTGCCCGCGTGATGGTTAAAGAAATCAATTTCGGACAGGGCAAGATTGAAGAACAGGTTGCCCGGCAAGTCAGCAAACTAATTGGTCGGCTGGTAACACCGGCGGACTTCAACGGCGAAAAGATTCCGCGTGAATTGCAGATGAATGTCCGCGTGCTTGGCGAAGACGGAAAGACAGTCGGAGAAGGTCGAAATCTGGATACGCTGCGGAAGGACTTCGGCGTTAAAACAACCGAAACGGTCAGTATAAAACATGCGCAGTGGAACCGCAGCGGTTTAACCGATTGGGACTTCGGTTTGCTGCCGGAGTATATCGAAATAGAACGGGCGGGAGTTAAATTCAAAGCGTTTCCGATGTTGTACGTTTCCCGTGAAACTGATAATAGCGGTAAGGTAAAAGACGTTGTTTCGCTTTGTCTCGCTGATTCTCCCGACAAAGCGATTCGTGAAACGCAGCGGGGAATCGTGCAGTTGTACTATCTTTTAAATCATCGGCTGCTTTTGCGGCAAATCAGTAATCTGCCGAGCGTTAATCAGTTGAGGGCTTATGCTCACGGCTTGCCGAACTTTGATTTTCAAACGGACTTCGCTTTGCTGCTTGCGGCGCGGTGTTTGGAAATTGACACGCCGCCGCTTCCGAGAAGTCAAGCCGAATATCAACAGCGTTGCAATAGCGCGAAAGAACGGACGCTGCTTGTCGTTCAGGAATTGACGAGATGGATTGCCGATTTTCTGGAGAACTTTCATACTGCCCGGCTGACTTTGGAACGGAACAAGAACATTCGAGATAAGTCCGCTTATGAAGAAGCGGCGCAGCATTTCCGGTGCTTGACCGAGAGCGGTTTTTTGATTAACACGTCTTGGCAGTTCTTGAAGGAGTTTCCCCGATATTTCAAAGCGGTTCCGCTGCGGTTTGAAAAGTTGAAGAGCAATTCCGGTTCCAATCAAAAAGCGATGGAGGAATTGCTGCATTATCGGAAGCAGTATGAGGAGCGGCTGGAGTTGCATCTTGCGGCGGGAATTGATGACACGGAATTGGAAGTGTTTCGCTGGATGCTGGAGGAATATCGGGTTTCGCTCTTTGCGCAGCAACTTGGAACGGCAATGAAGGTTTCACCGCAGCGGCTCGATAAACAGTTCGAAAAAGTGCGGGGGTAATACATCTTCCAAACATTCAGCCGGTACTCCGGCTCTTCTTACCACACTCTTGCTTTGTCTTTGGGTTGAATGACTTCAATGTTCTTGCCGGATTGCATAATGACGAATAAACCGCGCTTCAGAGCAAAATCACGTACATTGTCATCGATAACGCCGCCTCCGACAGCCGCGATAAAATGGCGTTTGTCGTTACGATAGTCGGCATACAAGCGATATTTTTTCACCCGTCTAACGTGGTCTTTGATGTCATTGATAGTCAGTTTTGTTTTGACTTCAACGAGCAGGGCATAATCGCCGTCCTCGAGAAACAGGTCAACTTCGCCGTGAACACCGATAGCGTCTTCGCGAAAGGACATGCCGCGACGGCTGCATTGGGTGAATGTGTATCCTAACTCTTGAAATATTTGAACGATTCCGCCTCTGACCATTGTTTCGATGAGTTCGCCGATGCGGTCGCCGAATTCAGCGAACCGCTTGTTCCACTCCTTCTGCTCTTTTTTGCGTCTTTCTTCTGCTTTTTCTTGAGAGAGACGTAGTTCTATTATCTGTTCCCGTGATTCACGGAACATAGCCATCATTTCTTCGAAAGTCGGTACTGGTTCGGCGGACATTGTGGAATCTCCTGTTTGGCTTTTGACTATACAGCCACATTCTATCATTAAAGAACAGAAAGGGCAATATGAAAATTGTAAGGTGTGGAGCGGAAATCTGCGATTTCCGCTTTTACGAAAGACACGATTCTACTCTTCCTCCAACTGTCTTGCGATAAGAGAATCAAACCGGCTGAAAACTGACTGCGGCGGCGACTTCGGTTCACGGCTTCTGCCAATAGTAGGCCATGCCGATACTTCCACAAGTTCCGGCATTAACTTCGTTAAATCAGCAATCAACCGCGCTGCTAATACCCGTGTTCCGTTTTCTCTCGTTTCTTCAAAAATAGAACGCGCTGATTTCATCACTTTAACGAGTTGACATCTGTTCCGAATCGGATTACACGGAATCTCTTCGTGTTCGATAATCAATTCGCCGACCGATGTTTCCAGAACGTTCCGCCAAGGATAAAGTTGCGACAGATATAAATCGGTTTCAGGGTTTTCCTGCCGCTGTACTTCCGATATGCTGACCGTAAGACGTTCCGCAATGTCTTCTTGCGATATTCCCAGTCGAGAGCGGACTTCTGCCAAGCGATGAAGTTTCGGCGGCAGCAGCGGACACATTGCCGAGACATCATTCGGAGCAAGCGCAGTTATTTCCTGAAGGGCTTGCACCCTATCGGTCTCTTTCGGAATCTCATGTTTGCTGACAGAATGTCCACTCATAATTTACAGATAGAAAATTGCGCAAATGACTATACACTGCGTTTTCAAGTCAGAATGAAAAATTTGTACTTTTTATGCGATAATCTCCGTTCGCTGTTTGCAATATGACAATTATATGGAGATTATCATTCAGTACCGCTTGCATTCACTACCGATTGTCTTATAATTAGGCGAAACATTTAACACATTCTACGGATAATAGTATGCTCAATCGAATTCCCGGAATACTCGCATTGGAAGACGGAACTTGTTTCACCGGCATCTCTGTCGGTCACGACGGCATCTCCGCAGGCGAAGTCGTTTTCAATACCGCAATGTTCGGCTATCAGGAAATTATCACGGATAACTCCTACTGCGGACAAATCGTGACAATGACCGCGCCGCAAATCGGAAATACCGGCATCAACAGCGAAGACCACGAATCCGATTCACCGAAAATTAAGGGACTCCTAATGCGGGAAATCTCAACGCGGGTCTCCAACTGGCGGGCTTCGGAATCCCTCGATGATTATCTCAAACGCAATAAGATTGTTGCCCTTTCCGAAATTGATACCCGCTCACTGACACAGCATATCCGCA
>WRCR01000191.1 GCA_009783865.1 Planctomycetaceae bacterium
AAGGCAGACAAGGTTGATTTCAACGGCAAGACACACGAGGAATGGGCTGCATCCGGCAAGGACATCGGCGGAATCGTTGCCGACCCCAAGTTTGTCGATGCGAAGAATCGGGACTTCCGTCTCAAAGACGATTCACCGGCAAAACAAATCGGCTTCGTACCGTTTGACTTTTCAAAGGCAGGTGTCTATGGCAGCGAAAAATGGATAGAACGTGCCAAGAAATTTGTCACGCCGATTCATCCGACTGTAGCACCGCTTCCGCCGTTTAAACTCATCGATGGTTTTGAGGCACCGCGCGGCACGCCGCTCAAGAAAGGCGTTGCCAGTGACGAGGGAAAAAATCTGATTCGCTTATCGAAAGATAACCCCGCTAGCGGAGAACAATGTTTGGAAGTTGTGTATGCTCCCGGTTTGCGGGCAACGTTTAATCCGCATTTTCATTATGACCCCCGATACGACCAGGGACGTGTTCGAATTGCGTTCTCACTCCGAATGCAGGAGAATTCTGAAGTGGACTGCGAATTGCGGGACAAGTCGAGTCCGTACAAAGTTGGTCCGCGGTTCCGTGCATCGAAGGGGAAACTTCAACTTGAAGGCGGGCAGCCGCCGATACCTTATCCCGTCAATGAATGGGTGCGTTATGAAATCACGGCTGGTATAGGCGATAAATCGACCGGCGATTGGAATCTCTGTCTGACCTTTGCTGACGGAACGAAGAAGGAATTCAAGAATTTGAAGTTCCGGCATGCCGATTGGAAATCCCTTTACTGGTTTGGATTCAGCAACTGCGTCAGAACGACAGAACAAACGGTGTACTACCTTGATGATATTGTTATTGCCAACGAGTAAGGGCAACACTGCGTAGGATTACAGTATTTATGAAATACGCCTACGCTAACTGTAAAACCTATTCGCAAAAACATATTCCGCTGCGAAAAACAGTAAAACTAGCAGTAAGACAAACGGATACAACTCCGCACCCTGCCGCTGTCTTGTAATTCCCTGTTCAATTTCTTCCGCCGATTTACAAATCCGATAATTGCCTTTGCCGAAAAACTTATCCAGCACTTCCGGCTGAATCCGTTTGATATTCAATTCCCTTTCCGGCAAACCGGTGCTGAATCCCAAGTCGATTATCTTTTTTTCGCCGCCGGAAAGAATCCGGTAATTACCCGGCAAAGAGACGCTGCTAATCCGTATTTCCCGATTCTGCGTATCGGTTGCCAAGGCATGCGATTTGCCGTCCGGCATTTGAAGCATACACGTTTCAGGAAATTTCCTTTCCGCTGCCTTCGGCGATAACCGGACGTTTTCCCCGACAAAATAATTGTAATTCAATTCCGAACTGCCGCATAAAAATTTTACTATTCCTTCGGTCAGCAGAATAAACATCCATGCCGCATCATTGTTCGGCAAAACATTCCAATGCTTCGTCTCATCAGGAATGTAAGAGAGCGGCGTTGTCAGAAATAATGTACGCCCGCGGACAATGTTTTGCGTCAGCATTGCCGGTCTGCCGTCCGAATATAACATCGCAACTTCGGCGGTCGGCAGCAGTTCACCGATTTCCCAATAACGGAATACTTTCTGTTCCTTCCACGGAAGATTTCTGATTTGATTAAACGGATGCAGCACCGCCGTTTGCTGTTCCGCTCCTTCCTTCGGCATAAGAAACAGCGAACCGTCCGGTCTTCTTGCCTGCCGGATAATTTCCGCCCCCGTCAATTTTTTGACGAAATCGTCATTCAAGGAAGCAGCATCACTCTGTTGTCCGGCAATGATACCGAGACCGCCGCCGGAATTGACATAATCGCCGAGTTGCCGCCAGAAAGACGCACTGCTCTTCGGCGGGTCAAGAAGGAATACCGCCGCATACTTCTGTAATTCGTTTAACTTCAGGGCAGTCCCTTCGGTATAATTCAATGTATCGGCTATGAAGTCGGATGCTTCCAGTGCCTGCTGAAGAAACACCGCTGTTTTTTCAACCGGCGGATGTGAAATGACAAGTACGTTTTGTTTCGGCAAGACCTGAACCGTGAATGTGTACTGGTTGTCTTCCGTCAGTGCGTCGGGCGCAGTCAGTCGGACAAGCCCCTGATGTGTTCCTTCGTTCAATGCCGTTAATTGAAATGAAACCTGATTGCGGGATTCACCGTCCTGAAACTGCAAGATTCTCGTGTTGCGGACTTCTTCGATTGGTTTTCCGTCAGCGTCTTGTTTGAAGAGAATCAATTCAAGTGTTTGAGACGCTGCGCTGCCGAGATGTGAAACAGTTATATCCAATGAAACCGGCAATGACTCCGTTGCGGTTTGCGAAGACAAGGCAAGCGAAACAACGGCGGTATTAACCGGCTGCGGCACACCGGCATCAATCACGAAAATGCCGGTATCTGCCGATTTTTTCAGAGCATCAACAGCATTAGAAAGCAAATCGGAAGAATACGAATTCCACGCCGGTTCGGAAAAATCCGTCAGGATGTAGAGTTCCCGTTTGCGTTCCTTTCCGGCACTTAAGATTCGGATTGCTTCCGAAGCGGACTCTGCTGCACTGCGGATGTCGTAAAGCGTTTTGATGTTATGAATTTGATTTTCGGCAGCGATGCTGTCAACTTGAAAGCCGGATGGTATCCTTTCGCCGGTGACGACAGCAATTTCACTGTCTTTCGGCAGTTGCTTGAGAATGTTCAATGCGAACTGCCGGGCAACATCAAGCAGCGTTTTATTTTCCGTGTGATACTGCATACGGAAGGAGTTGTCGATAACCAACGCCGCTGACACCGGTACTTCTTTTGATGCGATGGAAGAGAACAGTTTGTTTTCGCCGCCAGTGGTCAGCAGCGGTCGTGCAAGAGCGAGTCCCAACAGTACGAACAGAGCAATCCGCAGCAGGAGCAGCAGCATATGTTTGAGCATGAAACTCCGCCGGCGGATTTCGATTTGCCGTTTGATAAACATCAAGGCGGGAAACTCGATTTGCCGCGGTTTTCCCCGCATCAAGATATGCAGAATAACCGGCAGCACCGAGACCGCTGCTCCGCCAATTAAAAGGGAAAAAGTGATAAATGACATTCGCTAGTCCGTGCTGTTAGCGTAAATTTCTATTCATACGCATTCATTGTTCAATCAAGTCCGTGCTTACTTCGGTATTCTGCTCGTTCTTTGTCAAAACGTTCTGCACCGCGCCGGTAATATTCACGAACTTCATCCTCGGTCATGCCTTCGGTTTCACGCTGGAATTTAGCATGAACTTCCCGTTTCCATTCAACGCAATCGAAGCCGGGAATCAATTCCGGCAAAACAAGTGTTTTATTATTCTCCATGTATTACCTCATAAGGAGTTCGAATATCGATTTGGGGATAGCCCATATTCAAGTTCACACCGTTATATCCCCGGATACGGCTCACATTAACAATATGCTTGAAGTTCCAACTCCCCAACACATCGGCACGCACTAATGTCGCCAAAGCGATATGTCTGCAATCGTCAATACTGGTAGGACCGACAACGTTTTCGGCTATGTATCTCTTTGCCAAGGCATCTGCCTCCTTGGTTAAAACAACTTGCTCAATTTGTGTTTCTGGCAATGAATTAAAAAAATCCCGAACACACTGTGGAGCAAATGCCACTTCATTTTTCAGTATGTCCGATACGATAGTAACGATTTCTCCGTTCTGAACCGCATTCCAAAATGGCAGCGTTTGTTCCGCATATTGGTTAAACAGTCCGCCAACAGCACAACCATCAACATAAACACGATTGATAATTTTAATGTCCATTGCCTATTTCTCGCTTTTTCAAACTTCATTTTCGCATACATCACATTGACAATCAAGACAAAGCCGGAGGACCGCCTAAATAATAATCACAAAAATGGGTCGGTGAATTCCTGTTCCTCCGTCATAATGTTTGATTCCTGCGGGATTTCCGCCCTGTGTTTCGATACCCAGCGGATAAGATGAAACGGCGCGCTCTGCGGCGTACCATCAATCGGTGATAACTTCTGCGCCGCTATGTGAACAGCATACATTTCGCCATTCGCCGTAGGATAAATAAAAAGACCGGCATACCAGTTCGGAATACCCGTAAGCGGTCTCGGAGCCATCGGCTTAATCGGCGTTTGTTTCGCCAACTCTTCATTTAACAAGGTTTGACATTGCAGTTGCACATCCGCTAACTCCGAAGCATCAGTTGCCTTTTTTCTGGCACTGTTCATCATTCCGAAAACCACAACCAGACCGATTGCCATCACCGCCGTTGCTAAAACGACTTCAAGCAAAGTATAAGCGTTCTGTTTCGCCTTCATAGTCATATACGGATAACAATCATTTATGAAGCCCCATTGTCTTCAGACGTTTTGCGATTTCACTTTCGATTTGAGCAGCACACATCTGATATTCGGACAGCGAACCGCCGAAGGGGTCAGCAACATCACCGCCGTCAATGCGGAGAACACTCATGCACGTATCCGCATCGGGGAAAGCCGAAAGAATTGTTTCCCGATGTGCGCGGGTCATCGTGAAAATATAGTCGGCATAACGGACATGCGTTTCTCTCAAAAGTTGAGAACAGTGATTTGAAAGGTCAATTCCTTTGTCCGCCAGCACTTCAATCGCATTTTGACTGGCGGGCTGACTTCCTGCCGCCAACCCTGCCGAAAGAACAACATATCCGAACCGCTCCAATTCGTCCGGTGAGCAGTGAAAATGTTCCGCTAATAATTTTTCGCAAATCCTTTCTGCCATTGGACTTCGGCAAGTATTTCCGGTACAGACGAAAAGTATCATCTTTGCCGTCAAACGCTGAATTGTTTCCGCACTGACCGCACCCTGCCGCAAGATGGAATAATTTTCGCCGTCAATTTTGACAACCGTTGACGGTTTTTTATTGGCGGCATCACCGTCATCGGCAATGAAATCTACCTCATTCCCAAAAACGGAGGCGAGCGAATTTATATCCGTCAACTCTTTTTCACCGCTGCGGTTCGCACTGGTTAAAACAAGGGGTTCGTCAAGTTTCTGCAAAACCGGAAATGTAAAAAAATGCTGCGGTACCCGGAACGAAACAAAACCGTCTTTGGAACATAATTTCTGAACGTATTCCGGCAAATTGAAAAACTCGCTTTGAGGCGGAACTTTCAGGACTATACTGACCGGTCCCGGCAAACATCTTCTTGCGAGACGATTTGCTAATCCGCTCATATCCGATACAAACTCTGAAAGTGATTTCAAACCGGAAATCGCCAACGCCATCGGATTATTTTCGCTGCGTCCTTTCAAGCGGACTAATCGGTGCACTGCCTGCTCATCACTTGCTCTTGCGGCTAATCCATAAACGGTTTCGGTCGGCAGAACAGCAATTCCGCCGCCAAGCAGCATCTTTGCTGCTTCGGGTACAGCGGTTTCTAAATTAAATGTGCTGTTGTGTAAATCAATCCGCACTGGTACTTCTTCCTATTGCCAACTTTTTCTAAAAATATAAAATTACTGCGTCTTTCCTTTTAAGGATACCGCATTTAGCCCGAAAATACAATAAAATGATTCAACAAAATACGATGTTAAAAATCGGAACTCACCAATTCGCAAGCCGGCTCTTCGTTGGAACCGGCAAATACGCAAGTTATGAATTGATGCAGGAAGCCCTTGACGTTTCCGGCTCGGAATGTATTACCGTCGCTGTCCGGCGTGAACGTCTTTTCGATTCGCAAGGACGGCGGCTGCTCGACTTCATTGATACAAAACGCTATACAATTTTGCCCAACACGGCGGGCTGTTTCAATGCCGATGATGCGGTGCGAACAGCACGAATGGGGCGTGAAATCTTGAGTCAAATGGAAAACCCCGGCGCAAATTGGGTGAAACTGGAATGTCTCGGCGATGCGAAAACGCTGTTGCCTGACCCGATTGAAACATTAAAGGCAACCGAAATTCTTGTCAAAGACGGCTTTGAAGTCCTTGTTTATACGACCGATGACCCGCTAGTTGCAATGCGTCTCAAGAACCTCGGCGCGGCGGCGGTGATGCCGGCGGGTTCACCGATTGGTTCAGGACAGGGCTTGCTGAATCCTAATGCGATTATGATTTGTCTGGAATATCTCAAGGACGGCGACCCCGATTATCCGGTGATTGTCGATGCGGGAGTAGGAGCGGCAAGCGATGTCGCAGAAGCGATGGAACTCGGCATTGACGGCGTGTTATTAAATACCGCCGTTGCCAATGCTAAAGACCCGGTTTCGATGGCGAAGGCAATGCGTCTTGCTTGTGAAGCCGGTCGGCTGTCGTATCTATCCGGCAGGATACCGAAGAAACTTTATGCAACGGCGAGCAGTCCGCTTGAAGGAATCATCGGAGGGAAATAACAATCAGAGCGGCGTTGCGCAAGCAACGCCAGTTTAGCCGAAATCACCATGAAAAATTCCGTCACATCGCTCCTATTATTGATAAGTGTTTTTGTCCCGCTTTGCATTTACGCCGAAGAGAGACAAAAACGAGTCGTCGTTTTTCCGGTCATCGATACTCCGAAAAGCGAATTTCGGGAAGCATCGATAATCGAACCCGGTGCCGTCGTTTATCCTAGAGAGGTCTATTACGGCGACTCCATCTTCATTGTACATACCGCCAAAAATGTCGGCGAGGACAAGTGCCGTGTAACGGCGATGCCCGGCATCTATGACTTCAAGTACAACGGTCTTTTGTACGCCTTTTCTGCCGAAGGAATCAACGGTAAATACAGTCCGATGTGGGAAAGTCCGTCTTTGGAACACGCCGATTATTTTTATTCCCAAATCGTTCTCGAACCGAACGAGACGGGCGTAACTTCCGGCATCGAGTTGGCATTACCGCCCCTTGAAGATTGGAACACCCCCTTTTGGAAAGCCATCCGCAAAAATCTGCCGCTGGAAGGAAGAAAAATAACGTTGTCGTTCCTGCATTACGCGGGAAAATATGGAAAGAAGCAACAGCATGTAGAACTTATCATCAAGCCGCGACCGGAACGTGAAATGGCAATGCTTCAATATTGGTTCGATTCCGTGGACAAATATTCCCTGCCGATTGAGCGCAATCTTCTTTACGGTTATCCGGTGAAAGGTCCCCGCGACCCGCTGGAGCGGCAGCAGATTCCATTGAGTCAACGCAAGACAAACCAAACGGCGACACCTGCCGAAGCAAAAATCGACCAGATTGAACTTGGCGGTACATCGTATCCCATTGCTTCTTTTCTCTGTTTTTCTCATCGCAAACCGCCGCCGAGTTTGGCACCGGCTTCACTTGACGATTGGCGAAAACTGCGGGATGCGTTCTCGAAAAGTACGATTCGCACCGAACTGGAATTTGTAGTACACAAAATGGAGTATCTTGACGCTTATCGACCGAGCAATCCTGCCCCGCAACTGGAAAAGCGGGGCAAAATTGTCGAGTGGCT
>WRCR01000192.1 GCA_009783865.1 Planctomycetaceae bacterium
AACATTCCGAAAAACTATGTATCGCAGAACATTTTTGCAATCCGCTTTATGCGGTGCGGCAAGCACTATTGCCGCTTCATCTTTGTCGGCGCAAACCCCAGCCGGTCGTTTGCACATCGCCGTCAATCAATACACAGCAAACAACCTTTTTCAGCGGGACGGCAAGAGTTTCCTCGACAATCTTGCCGAGTTGAAAGCCGCCGGCGCAGACGGTTTCGAACCGACTGCCGGTACACCCGCCGAGTTGGAAAACATCGGCAAACGCTTGAAAGACAATGGTCTCGAATTCCGCTCGGTCTATGTCGGCGGTAATCTTCACGACGCAGCGGCTGCCGAAAAGGAAAAAGAACGTATTATAAGCGTCGGTGCAAAAGGAAAAGAACTCGGCGTGAAATACATCGTTTTCAATGCCGTTCCGAAACAAGGTAAAACGGACGAAGAACTTATACTGCAATCGAAGAACGCGGATTTTGTCGGCGGCAAACTTGCGGAGATGGGAATCACCTTTGCACTGCATTATCACACAACGGAATTGGAATTCGGCGGCAGAGAATTTTATCATCTTCTCAACGGCACCGACCCGAAACACCTGTCGCTCTGTCTGGAACAGCATTGGTCTTATCGTGCCTGCGGCAATTCACAGATTGCACTTTTCGACCATTTGAAAATGTTTGCTGATCGGATTTCGATGGTACATCTGCGGCAGTCGATTGGAACGGTTTGGAGCGAAACGTATGCAGACGGCGACATTGACAACGTGAAACTTGCTGCGGGTTTGAAATCGCTGAAACGTCCGCAGCATTTTGTTTTGGAACAGGCAGCGGAGAAAGGAACGCCGAAGACGATGTCAGCGGCAGAGGTCTTCCGACAGAGTTGCGAATACATCAGAAAAGTGTTTGCGTAGTGTTTGCTATCGAAAACGAAGATTATTTAACGAAGCAACTGATTACCTATCTCGGCAATAAACGGGCATTGCTTGATTTTATTCGGCAAGCAGTCGGGAAAGTTAAGAAGAAACTCGGAAAGCAAAAACTTTCACTGTTCGATGTTTTCAGCGGCAGCGGCGTTGTTGCACGTTCTTTCAAGCAGCATGCCGATTATCTTTGCGTCAATGATTTAGAGAAGTATTCCGCGATTACTAACAAATGTTATCTTGCCGACACAGCGGACATTAACCTTGCGGAGTTGCGGGAGATACATCGTTATTTAACGCAAGCGGTCTCGGCAAATCCTCTTTCGAAAGGATTTATAACGGAACTTTACGCTCCGAAAGATGACGAGAATATACTGGAAGGCGAGCGGGTATTTTATACTCACCGCAATGCGATGTACATTGACACGATGCGGCACTTGATAGACGAAATTGATTTACCGCTGCAAAAATTTTTCCTTGCGCCGCTGTTGTCGGAAGCGTCTGTTCATTCCAACACTTCGGGAATGTTCAAAGGATTTCATAAGAATCGGGCAACGGGAATCGGACAATTCGGCGGCAGCAACAGCGACGCGCTCCTGCGGATTAAGGGCGAAATCGAATTGCCGTTTCCGGTATTCAGTAATTTCCATTGTAATTCCGTGATTTACAGCGGGGACTCCAACGAAGTGATTACGAGCGCGCCCGAAGTCGATTTGGCGTATCTTGACCCGCCGTATAATCAGCATCCTTACGGCTCGAATTATTTTATGCTGAACTTGATTTTGGAAAACAAGCGTCCCGAAGCGGTTAGCAAAATTTCGGGTATTGCAGAGGGCTGGAATCGTTCTGCATACAACAAAAAGCAATTTGCTTATACAGCGTTGACGGATTTAGTAACGAACATAAAAGCGAAGTATGTGTTGATTTCGTTTAATTCGGAAGGATTTATTTCGCTTGACGAAATGAAGTCGATGCTCAACGGACTCGGCAAAGTTGAAGTTTTGGAAACGAATTACAATACTTTCCGCGGCTGCCGAAATTTAGCAAACAGGGATATTCATGTGAAAGAATATCTGTACTTGCTGGAAAAATGATTTACTCCTGTTCTTGATTTTTCCCAAACAGTGATTATCATTGCACAGCAATTAACACGTTTTTCGTTCACCTTCACATACACACAGTTAAATGAACCTTCAATCGAAAGAATTTCTCAAAAAGATTTTTACTACTCCGAGTACAACGGGTTTCGAGTCCCCTGTTCAGGAAATCGTCCGTGAATATGTCAAGCCCTTTGCCGATACCATTAAGACGGATGTACACGGCAATGTCATCGCCGCCCGCAACCCAGACGCGCCCATTCGGGTTATGCTTGCCGGGCATTGCGACCAAATCGGTCTCATCGTCAATTATATTGACGACCAAGGTTTCATTTACGTGTTGACTGTCGGCGGCTGGGATATTCAAAACCTCGTCGGCATCCGTGTAAAAATCTGGACGGCAAACGGTCCCGTTGACGGCGTTATCGGAAAGAAGGCGATACATCTCATGGACGAAGATGAACGCACAAAGGTTCCAAAGATTAAAGACCTTTGGGTGGACATCGGTGCGAAAGACAAAGCGGAAGCCGAGAATGTTGTCGCAGTCGGCGACCCGATAACTGTTGAATTGGAATATCGTGAATTGCAGAACAATTTCATTGCAGCACCTGCAACGGATGACAAAGCCGGTGTATGGACGGTTATGGAAGCATTGCGCCGGATTGATGCGAAGAAGTTAAAAGTCGGCGTGTTCGCTGTCTCGACCGTTCAGGAAGAAATCGGTTTGCGGGGTTCCAAAACGAGTTCCTTCGGCATTGACCCGCACATTGGAATTGCCACTGATGTTACTCATGCTGCGGATACGCCGACGGTTGAAAAGAAGACCTGCGGCGATGTCGTTCTCGGCAATGGTCCCGTCTTGACGAAGGGTCCGAACATTACCGTCAAGTTGGTGAACGATTTGGTATCGGTTGCGAAGACGAACAGCATACCGGTTCAAATTATAGCGGAGGGACGCGCAACCGGCACAGATGCGAATTCGATACAGGTCAACCGCAGCGGTGTAGCAGCAGCGTTGCTTAGTATTCCGAACCGTTATATGCATTCGCCGGTGGAAGTTATTTCGTTAAACGACATTGATTACGCTGCCGACTTGTTCGCGAGATACTGCGAAAGCATCGACAACGATGTTTCGTACATTCCGTAGGCGTTTTAGCCCAGCCGCTATAAGCCGGCGGAGCAACTCAACTAATTTGCAACGTGCGGCGTTGTTATGCCTCTGGTGACAACACCGGATACGAATCTGTTATCGCAAGGATTGCAGATCGGTTCACAAGGATTGCACACCGGCTCACACGGCTGACACACCGGTTCGCACGGCTGACAAGCATTCGGCTCACAGGGCTGACAAGACGAAGGGGCACAGGCATTCAAACCGGAAGACAAATACACCTTCTCCGACTTCTCCCTCGTGCTTCCGAAAGTCGGAAAAATCGAACCGGAACGACACCAAGACGACATACTGCTCGTAGAACAGCCGACAAACATCGAAGTAATCAACGCCAGCGCAAAACAAACAACTAATTTTTTCATTGCAGTATTCTCCATTTCTAATAGGGGGATAACTTTGCCGGTTCCGGTTCCATAATACCGAACTCATTCAAAGCCGAGATAACTTACCCCACACTTTAGTAAATGCAAAAGAATATGGAAAACATTTTTTCGTTTTCCGAAACCTGCGTCCGTAAAACCGATATATCCGGCAAATTATTACTGCAAACTGACTTTTCGATACGAAAAAAAATCCGTTTCGGTTGCCGTTGCGGGAAAAAATTGTAAAGTAAAACTGTAGGTTAATTGTCACACAAAATTTTTACATACACGATTATCATTCTTCCGATGCGAGTATTTCGATTTTTCGCGGTGCTTACATTTTTCCTGTTTGTCATAGCAGGACTAACCTTTTCTGCGTCGGCTTCCGACTTGTGGGTTGTCGATACCCGGCAGACGGACTGTCCGCCCGCCAAATCGCTCGAAACTCTTGACTTTACGCAACTGGAATTCAAATGCTTGCAGGAAAATGAAACAACTTATAAATGGGAAACCTCAACAGCAGAAAAATTTATAGAAACATTTGAACCGGAAAAGCCGCTCATTGTTATCGTTCACGGGAATTGGATGTCGTATCGTGAAATTTTCCCCTTTGCCTACCGGTTTAAGCAACTTGCAATGAGGAACGTCAAGGACGCTGACTGCCGCATTGTGTTCTGGAGTTGGCGTTCTGACCGGACTAATCTTAATGTACGCAAAGACGCTTTGCTAAAAAGCCAGCGGGCGTATACTGAGGCAAGGATTCTTGCATCTTGTTTGCTGCATCTGCCGAAAAACAGCAAAGTTTCGCTGGCAGGATTTAGTTTCGGAGCGGGGTTGATTTGCCGCTCTCTGCAACTTCTTGCGGAATATGAAAGAGCGGGAAGTCCTTCGATGCCGCAACTTCAACTTCGGGCAGTGTTGTTAGCGGCGGCAATGGACCAGAGTTCGCTGCTTCCCAACCGCAAGTACGGCAATGCTTTAGGTATTCTGGATAGTATGCTGATTCATGTCAATACTGCGGACGATACATTATGTTGGTATCCGCTTCTTGTTGGAATCGGCGGACCGAAAGCAATCGGCAAAGAAGGTGTTTTTACCGGCGGACTTTCCGCTCAAAATCGGAGCAAAATTACCTCGAAAAACGTTGCCGGCGTTATCGGACATGAACACGGATTTATGGATTCGCTGCGCGCCTTACTTGCCGTGCAAGGTGATTTTCGGAAATACTGTTTGTTCGAGTAAATAATGAACAGAGCCGATTAACTAGAGCCGCAACCGGACGATAGCGGCTCTGTTCTCGCAACCCGCCACTCCAACACGGCACTTTTTGTCCTTGCCATGTTTAACGGGTGTGTTAGAATTTTCCTTCCGCCAGTTATCACTGGCGGCTCATATTAAAAATGTTAAAAGAGGTAAAATCAGGTGGTTCAGGTAAAAACAGGCACTGGCAGGCATTTGCGCCTTGTTTTTTAGGGATTTGGCTTCGCAAAAATTTTTCGAGTCAGGGCTTGTTGTTAGGTGGGTTGTGTCCCTTTTTTGAAAAAATTTCCCTGCCCTATTTCTTTTTTCGATTATCTGTGTTAGAATGTACTTATACAAACAAACTTTATTTAACTAAACCCCATATTTTGGAGAATCACATCGTGAAAAAATTTGTTTCGCTCTGCTTCGTTGCCTTGTTGTCCGTATCGATTTTATCACTAACCGGTTGTCCGCAACCGGAACCAGCCCCGCCCGCACCGCCGACTCCAAGCGGCGGTGAACAAAAACAGCAGGCACCTGCCGGAACGACTACCGCCGAAGGTCTCAAACTGCCGATGCAGCCGACCGTCGGTGTTGCTTCGCCCGCTGCCGTTTTCGGAAAGACAGCACAGGAAGCCGTTCCCGCTATACCAGTTGCCGACTTGACAGCGCAAATCGACGAATACGTGAAAAAGTTAGAGGATATTGATGATATGGATACCGCTTCCCGCGATGCCAGCGCGCTTGCACTTACCGCTCTTGCCGTCGGGACTTCCAAAGAGGACTCCAAATACAAGAAAGCCGCTGGCAGTATCATAGAAGTTGCCGGTAAGATGGCAAAAGTGAAGACGGCAGACGAAGCCGCAAAGTTGTACGAACAATTGAAGGCCGCTTTAACAGCGGAAGGCCCCGCTGTGCAAGCTGGTATCAAAGCCGCTGAACTAACGCCTATTATGAAGGCGGTTCCGAATCTGAGTTCTGCCGTCACCCGTCAAACCAACACCGAAAGGAAAATCAAAGTGGCGATTAAAGACCCCAAAAAAGTTTTTGCTCCGCTTGCAGCCTTAGCGGCAATTTCACAGGGCGCTATTGCTAATTCAAAAGATACCACGCCGGTTGACGAAGCAAAGTGGAAAGCGGAATGTGAACTGTTCCGTGATGCTGCTCTGGCGGCAAACGCAGCCGCTCACGGTTATGCTGACGAAAAGGTTTCCTACGATGACTTTTCAAAAGCGTTCAAAAACATGACTGAGACCTGCGACACCTGCCACGATATTTTCCATAAAGCCGCCAAAGGCAAGACAGAATGAACAGAACCGATAATACCGTTGAAAAAATAGAAAGGGACGATTATGACTCGTAATTTTAGCCGTGTTGCCCCCGGCTGGTGGGATTACACAACCTTGGACGAGGAAATACTGGACGATGCCGCCCGCTTGTCGGTCGATGACCTGAAACAGTTGGGCAGACCCGGTTTCGCTGTGAAGTTTTATGAAACCGCCGAGGAATTCTATCTTGCCGAAGCATTGGAGTACATCGACGGCTGGCGGCAGGCGACAGCGGACAATCCCTGCGGTGTCTGCGGTCCGATTGGACCTACGGAACATCTGCCGCTGGTTGCACAAATAGTCAACGCCCTTGATATTAACTTGTCCAACGCTCATTTCTGGGGAATGGACGAATGGATAGTCAACGGAAAAGCAGTCGGCAAGGATTTCCCGCTTGGATTTGCGAAAGCGGACTACGATTTGTGTTTCAACCGGATAAGAGATTCCTTGAAAATGCCGGAGGCAAATATGCATTTTCCTTCGGAAAAAGTGGAAGAATACCGCAAAACGTGGGACGAAGTCCGTTGCGTTCTCTTGCAGGGCGGACAAGGCGAAACGAAACATTGGGCTTTCAACGACCCGCCGAAACGGGAAGGGGCTTATCAAGATGTTCCGCCTCCGGCAAGTGAATACTGGAAGTTGGCGGCGCGGGTTGTTGACCTGCATCCGATGACGCTGATTCAAAACGCAAGAACAAGCGGCGGCGGTGTTGTTCAGAATGTCCCGTTTCAAGCGGTAACAGTGGGACCTGCTGAAACACGGAAAGCGGAAAAAGTGTCGATTTGGCACACCGGACACCATGATAACCCGTTTGGAATCCGTTTGTCTTCGCTGATGGTTTCCAAAAAAATTGTCGATACTTCCGTTCCGATGTCGCTGTTAGCGGAGCATCCGAATGTGTATTTTCATTATCTGCTGCCGAAGATGGGTGAATGTACGATTGAAATGCATTAGTCAATACTGTGTAGGATTAGCGCAGGAATACTGTATTTATGAAGTACGCCTGCGCTAATTTTAACGTAAAATCCTCATCATTTCGTCAAACAATTTTTCGTTAGCGGCGGCGCAAACCGGTGCGGGGTCTGTCAATAATTGAATCGGCGAACCGTCCGGTCTGGAAGTAATTCCGCCTGCTTCTTGAACGAGAAGAACTCCGGCCGCCATGTCCCAAGGATGACATTGAAAGGCGCAGGAAACATCAAACCGTCCTGCTGCGGTGAACGCAAGATTCAACGCCGTTGAACCGGTGCGCCGCATCGATTGACACTTGTACAAAAACTTGTTAAACGCAATCCAATCCGGCGAA
>WRCR01000193.1 GCA_009783865.1 Planctomycetaceae bacterium
ATACGGACGAATCAGTATCTTCAATCCCGTGTCGAGTAACCTGACTGTCGTGGAAGAAGAAAGTACTGAAGAACAGGAAGAAAAAAGTACCGAAAATCCCGCACCAGAAACACCATGAAGAGTAAGAGCGGCGGGCTTACGTCCGCCGGTTAATAATGTTGTGAGGTATTGAAATATGAAACCTAAAAAGAAAAAAAAGAGTTTTGACATCAAGGATTTTTTCATTAAACATACAGAAAAAATCCTTGTCGCCCTGCTGGTTCCCATTGCCTGTTATATCGGCTATCAGGGAACGCTTTACGAGCCGCTCAAATGGCAGCCGGATGAACTTCGCAAGATTGCCGATGATGCGGATAAAACAATC
Source organism: Planctomycetaceae bacterium (assembly GCA_009783865.1). Classification (GTDB taxonomy): domain Bacteria; phylum Planctomycetota; class Planctomycetia; order Pirellulales; family Thermoguttaceae; genus WRKP01. Next base: position 365 of record WRCR01000193.1, read on the forward strand.
AAGAGCAGTGTCCGCAAAGCAGTTGACGAAGAGGTTATTATCCGACCCTACGACACGATTGCAGGCTGGATAAAGATCGGTGTCAAGCCGGATTTGTACAGAACCGATACGCCGTGGCTGCCGTCTTTGTTTCCCGACAAGGTGAAACGGGCGGGGTTGGAACCGAGCCAACTGTTCACTGTCAAGGATTTGCGGGCACTAACCGGTCTTGGTGCGATTGCGGTTAACCCGCAGTCGGAAGCCGCACAGAATGTCGGTATCACTACGCCGCAAATTGGAAAACGCTGGGTGGTTATAACCGGTTTGATTCCGGTGAAGGAACAACTTAATATCTATGTCGATTTGTTTTCTTCCAGTATGCAGCCCGACCCGATGCGGGATTTTCCAATGTACCGCTTCTATGAAGTGTGGCGGGCGGAAGTTAAACCCGGTCAAACTGATGACCAGTTGAACTGGGGAGATAAACCGCTAAAATTTTTGCCGGATTATTTACAAAACCTTGCGCTTTGGGGAACGCCCGCTCTTGACCCGGTTGACCCGAATTATATTGCCCCCGGACGATTCCCGATGGCATATCCTTTGCCGCCGGTGGAGAAAAAATACGGAGAGGAAGTTGCGCATCCGCCGCTGATTCCGCTCCTGACCGACACACAAGTCGAAATGAACAAAGAACTTGAAAAATACCACGAAAAGAGAATCAAGAATATGTTCAATGTCAGTGAGCAGGATATTCTTGAAGGAAACCCATTCGGACCGGGAGGAGGTATGCGGGGCGGTGAAATGGGCGACACGGGAATGGGACCCGGAAGAACAACTCCCCGCAGAAAAAGCAGTCAGGATGAGGAAGAGGACTTCAAACCGGTTGAGGTGTCGAATTACCTGTTTCGTTTCTTCGATTTTGATGTCGAGCCGGGTAAGACATACAAATACAAGGTACGTTTGATATTGGAAAACCCCAATTTCCAGATGCAGCCGCAGGTACTGACGGACGAAAGTATTGCAAAGGTGCGGGAATTGAAAACCGATTTCTCCGTTCCAACCAATGCGGTAACGGTGCCATTGGAATCCCGTGTTTTAGTTACGGGTGTTGCCGACAGCCGCTCGTCTTGGGAAGACCCCACGGCTAGTGTTCTGGCGGTGCATTTCAAGAAAGAAGACGGTTCAGAATGGGCTGTTCCATTGAATCGGGTTACCCGCGGTTCAACGATAAATTATCCGGGACGGGACGCTACAAATCACGGAATTAAAAGCACGCCGAAACCGGGCGGAATGGAAGGCATTATGGAAATGCCGCCGGAAGGTACCGGCAACCGGCGGGGACAACAAAGAACACCGACGAGACCACCCATTCCAAAAGCACCGGCTGATGATGAATCAAAAGAAAAAATTAACGTTCTTTCCGATGTTTGCGTTCTCGATATTTTCGGCGGACAGCGTTTGCAGTTTGTCGGCAATGTTGATAGCAAGACAACGGACTTGCGCTCACCCGGTAAAGTAGTCGTTCTTGAACCGAGCGGCAGCCTCGTGATTCGCGATTTGAGTACCGACTTGCAGGAAGTTAACACCGTGAAAAATCCCGTTGCAATTCAGCGCGGCGGTATGTACGGCGAAGGTATGTACAGCGAAGGTATGTCCACCGGCGGTCCGTGATAGTTCCTCGTTTAGCGTCGTTTTCGTAGAAAACGAATTTACATTTTTTTAATTTTTAGGAGAAAATAATGATGTTATCCCGCCGTGAAATGCTGCGCCGCTCCGTTGCGGTGAGCAGTGCTGTTGTCCTTGGTCAGAGTATTCTGTCCCCTGTTTCCGCAGCCGATGATGCCGATGCCGCTCTCGCTAAACTCGGCTGGAAAATTGGTCCGCAGATTTATTCGTTCCGCCTCTTTCCCTTTGACGAAGCGGTCAAAAAAGTGAAAGAGTGTAAAGCCGCTAGTTTCGAGTTATACGGAAGTCAGCCGATAACGAAAGGCAGCGAGATTAAAATCGGTCCTGGTCTTTTGAAACCGGAAAATGCGGACGCTTTCAAACTTTTCAAAGACCTGTTAGCGGAAAACGGCGTGAAGCCGCATTCAATGGGAGTGTGCCCCGCCAGCCGTGAATACTTCGATTTTGCCGCCGCCTGCGGTTTTAACGTCCTCAATGTTGAACCGAAGTTCGAGATACTTCCTGAAGTCAGCAAACTTGCGGAGGAGTACAAGTTTTACATCGGTTTGCATAATCACCCGAAACCGTCAATTTACTGGGACCCCGATGTTGTTTTGGCACAGTTGAAGGACGCAAGTCCGCGCATCGGTTCTTGTGCCGACACCGGACATTGGCTCCGCAGCGGCTTGGTGCCGGTCGAATGTATCAGAAAACTCAAAGGACGTATTCACAGTTTCCATATCAAGGACTTGAAAAAAACCGAAAAGGGCAATTACAGCGGCGGTGATGTACCGCTCGGACAAGGCGAAGTCGGTATTGCTGATATTCTCAAGGAAATAGCGACGCAGAAGACAGCCCAGGCGATTCCGTTTTCGATTGAATTCGAAGCGCATTGGGACAGTAATCAGCCGCTCATTGCCGAAGGAATTGAATTCTTCAAGAAAACGGCGAAAGAAATCGCCGGTTGATAGTTAACTAACGAGCGGAAATCCGTGATTTCCGCTTTCCGAATATGTTCCGATATTTTCAGCCGCATCTTTATCTTGACAGTGTGACGGAACTAACACCGGAGAGGTTATCTTCTCTCGGTTTGAAATCGCTGCTGCTTGATGTGGACTGCACGCTGAAACATTACAAGAGTAAGGAACTGCCGCCGGAGACCGCCCGCTGGCTCAACGATATGAAAGAGCATAACATCGGCTTATGTCTCGTTTCCAATGGACGCAGCCGGCGAATTCGGCAGTTTGCCGAAAGCGTGCATGTCCCGTGTATTGCGCTTGCGTTAAAGCCGCTGCCTTTCGGTTTGAATCGGGCGGTGCGAAGGATGAATTTCGACAAAAAGACAACGGCGATGGTCGGCGACCAAGTGTTTGCCGACATCCTTGCGGGCAAGTTTGCCGGTCTTTTCACGATATTGGTAACGCCGCTCAATCCTGAAGACGAACCGTGGTTTGCAAGAATGAAACGTCCGCTTGAGAAAATCGTACTCAAGGTCGACACTGCATAGGATTAATGTATTTTTGAAATGCGCCGGTGCTAATATAATAATCAATGCGGTGTATCCAAATACGGGTCTTGTCCCATTGAACGCTGCATCTTCTTGCGTTCCTTTTCGTAATAGAGCATAATTTTTCGATTGCGGAAGTTTCGTCTCTCCGCCTTCCGCTGCGCTCTTCTAAATAACGCTAAGTGATGATTGAACATCTTGTCGGGAGTCCTTTCTCCCTTTGCGGAATACTTCGCCGCCTTGTCCGCTCCGAAAGCCCGCTTCAACAAATCATCCTGAAACGAAAGATACTGCCGAAATGTTCCCGGGTCACCCTGCCGACCGCAGCGCCCAATCAACTGCCGGTCAATGCGCGCACTCTCATGCATCTCCGTACAGATAACATGCAAGCCGCCAAGTTCTACGACCTCATCCGGTATCTTGATGTCGGTTCCGCGCCCCGCCATATTTGTCGAAACAGTAACCTTGCCGGCTTCTCCCGCGCGGGCAACAATTTCCGCCTCCTCCGCTATGTGATTTGCATTGAGAACGGAGTGAATAATATCTTTCTCTTTCAAGAGTTGCGAAAGCACTATCGACTTATCAATCGTCCGCGTTCCGATAAGCACCGGTCTGCCCTGCTGATGCATATCTTCGATTTCCTGAATGACTGCCTGCCATTTCGCCCGCTCTGTGGCGAAAATCAATGTCGGAAATTTCCTGCGGTGCGGCGGCTTATTAGTCGGTATCGCAATAACATTGCAGCGGTAAATGCGATGCAGTTCACCCTTTGAAGCAACGCCGGTTCCCGTCATTCCCGCAAGATTTTCAAACCGAAGAAAATAATCCTGAATCGTGATTCTTGCCGCTTGTCCGGTATCGACAGTTACCTTGACTTTCTCCCGCGCTTCGATTGCCTGATGTATTCCGTCCTGCCATTTTCTTCCTTCGCCGAGACGACCGGTGAACTCGTCAACAATAACGATTTCGCCTTTACGGACTACATAATGTTCGTCCCGATGAAAGTCGCGGTTCACCCGAATAGCACGCTGCACGAATTCATAAATCTGGACTAAATCAATTTCGTCCAACCCTTCCGGCTTGTTCAGCAAACGGACTTTTGTGCGTCCGCCCCTGGTTAATTCAACGGTCTTCTTTTCGTTGTCGTATTCATAATCGACTTTGTTTTCAAACTGTGCTGCAACATCGGAAGCCCAGTAATAACATTCGATTTCTTTCTGTTCATCTTCGGTCGGAGCAGCACTGATGATGAGCGGCGTACTTGCTTCATCGATGAGAATACTGTCCGCCTCATCGGCAAGAATAAAGTACTGCTCTCTCTGCACCGGCTTTTCGTCTCCCTGCTTTTTATGTCCGAGCATTGCGCCGAAGAGGTCATGCTGTCCTTCACGGATTCTCCGCAGCAAAAGCCGGTCGCGCAGGAAGTCGAAACCGAATTCCTTCGCTGTTCCATAAGTGATATCGCATTGATACGCCTTACGCCGCTGGTCGGTCGGCATTTGACTTTTTACAACTCCGACGGTCAAGCCGAGAAGATTATACACCGGTTCAAGCAAGTTAGCATCACGTTCCGCAAGATAATCATTGACGGTTGCAAGCAGCGCGCCTTTGCCCGAAAGAGCATAAAGATAAAGCGGCAGCGTGGCTGTCAAGGTCTTTCCTTCACCGGTCTGCATCTCGACTATTGAACGGTGAAACATTGCCGTTCCGCCGAGGATTTGCACGTCGAAATGCCGCAGTCCGATTGTGCGTCTGCTTGCTTCACGAACCAGCGCAAATGCTTCCGGCAAAAGTGATTTCAATGACTCACCGCTCTTTGCACGGTAGCGGAGTGAAAGTCCTGCCTTCTTGATTTCGGTGTTGCTCAAGTTCTTCAGCGGTTCTTCCAGCGAATTGATTCTATTCAGCACATTGTACCAGCGCGCCAGACGACCGGTATCGGAAAAAGGAATGAACGATGTAAAATAACGGGTAATGTTCATTTGTTATGCCACTTCCATGCTGAAGCAACGGAGTCATCAACTGCCGCATGTTTGGGTTTCCAGTTGAGTTCTTTTTGCGCCGCAGAAGAATCCGCACAAAGCATAGCGGGGTCGCCTTCCCGCCGCTCTTCATAAACGACCGGTATCTCTTTGCCGGTAATTTTTTTTGCCGTTTCAATAACTTCTTTTACGGAATAGCCGCGTCCGATACTCAAGTTGTAAAACCTTGCCGTGCCGTCCTTTAGGGATTCAATGCCGAGTACATGCGCATCGACCAAGTCCTCAACGTGAATGTAATCGCGGATGCAGGTTCCATCCGGCGTAGGATAGTCCGTTCCGTACACTGATATGTTCGGATGTTTTCCCATAGCGGCAAAAAGCGTCAGCGGAATTAAATGTGTTTCCGGCGAGTGGTCTTCACCGACAGTACCGTCCTGTGCTGCACCGGCAACGTTGAAGTACCGAAAAGCGATGAATCCGAATTTTTCATCAGCCGCCGCTATGTCTTTCAAAATCTGTTCAACGAAGTACTTGGAACGCCCATACGGATTGATGGGCAGTTGCGGCGTTGTTTCGAGAATCGGCATTTCGGCGGGCTGTCCATAAGTTGCCGCTGTGGAACTGAAGACGAAGCGTTTGACACCGGTGTTTTCCATTGCCTGCAAGAGCGACATCGCACCGGCGGTGTTATTGCCGTAATAGAGCAGCGGTTTTTGAACGGATTCGCCAACGCTGATAAATGCAGCGAAGTGCATCACGGCTTCGATTTGGTGAGAGCGCAGGATTTCGGCGATACGCTGCGTTTCAAACAAGTCGGTCTGATAAAACGGAACATCGGAAGGCACCGCGCTGCGATGTCCGAAACTCAAGTTGTCGATAACAACGGGCGAGTGTCCGGCGGCGGTCAAAGCCCTGACGGCGTGTGAACCGATGTAGCCCGCCCCGCCGGTAACCAATACGTGCATTGTTGAAAATTAAAACGGTGACTGAAGTCGAAAACGAAAGATGTATTATAACGGAATAAGACCCGTTTAGCCAGCGGTTCGTAGAACCGCACGCTAAACAGGGTTATTCACTGTTTGTTCGCTGTTCTTTCATTTTTCGCCGTTCCATTGCTAAGGCACTGATTTCGCTGCCGGTCATTCCTTCAAAGAGTTTCTGCCGCCATTTTGTGTAATCAAACGATTCCTTATTGACAAGAAAGATGAACCGCTCGGCTTCGACCAAACCTAATTTTTCGACGAGAACGTCCATTCCCAAGTCAAGTAAAACGGTATCATTCATTTTTTTCAATTCCTTCATAATAACGAACAAATTTCTCTGGACTCATGACACGGATTTTCGCTATTGACTTTTTGAGTATATCAGCATCAACCGTAATAAAAAAATCTGCCTCCGCTATAACAGCGGCTGCCAGATGTAAGGCATCGTGTGGTTTTATTCCCCGCTGCTCGAAAGATGCCATGAGCAGCAATAATTCATCCGATTCCTCGACATCCGTCTTGGCAAACGATTGCCGCGCTTGAATGGATTTTCTTCGGCGGGGAAACGGATTTGCATCGTTTTCAAAATCGAGGATATACGACCAAACGAGTTCAAACGTTTCGTTTTTAATGCCTTCCTGAATAAACAACTTTGCTTCCGTTTCTAACCGGACAAGCAGTTGTGACTGGTCGTCGAATGGACGATTAAAGCAGCAGTTATCCAAGTACAATTTAAGTTTCGGCATGCTGGTATTTTACGCTAAGCCCGTAGTGTTAGCAAGAGACGTTTAACGGTCACCCCGCGTCGGAATCTGCTCCGTCGCAATGAAATCACTAAATACACCGGTATCGCCGCTCAATCGCTGCACCAAAATCTCAACGGCTTGTTTTTCGATGTCGATGCCAATCCACTTTCGTCCTAACTGTTGAGCAGCAA
>WRCR01000194.1 GCA_009783865.1 Planctomycetaceae bacterium
ATTGGATGTAGATTGAGAAATTGGAAGGGCAGTATGTAATTTCGGCAACAAAGACCGAAGTTGCTGGTAGAAAATTTTCAAATAAAAAGTTTTTACCGCCCCCTATTGTATTTTTTTTTTTTTTAGTAGAATCAAGGGGTTATTAGAAGTTGCCATAATATGAAATCCAGAGACCGTAAAATGCTCTTTCTGCGGTACGCTGGGAAACATTGTTCCACTGTTTCCATTTTTTTTGTTCTGCCGGTGTCCGCAGTGCGTCGAGTTCTGCATCGGTCGGATTCCGATTCTGTTCATCTTGAAAGCGTTTCGTCAGTCGGTCCGTTGCTTCTTTCGGAGATTCCGTTCCAAGATAAAACATCAATCGTAAGAGGAAAAAAATAACCGCCAATATCCGCAGGATGGGACACACCGTTAAACTACAAATAAACCAACCTATTCCTTCCATACCCAGATTCCCAAATAATCCAAGTGACAGCCATGCGAGAAGAAGAATCTCCGGCAAAAGCGCAATCAGAAGACCGGGACGGCGAAAGGGAATGGTGATCCCAAAAATGATTCCTCGTGAAAACCATCGGAGCAGCATAATTGAAAAGATAACGGGAAAGAAGAAAATTAACCAGACCGCACCGAAGCCGATGGACCAGAATATGTCCTTCCACGGTGTGCCGAACAACCTATCTCCGAAAATTTTGATTCGCATAACGTTTTTTTCTTCTGTAATACAGAACGGTTCTTTTTTGTCGAATTATGCCGGGCTGGCATGTGAATCAAGAAATACCGTGCCGCTCATTTAACTCCTCGTAGATTTCGTCTCGGTTAAATTTCCAGCCCTCTGTATCGACCGGAAACTTGTCAAAGCGGGCATCAATGTTAGCACGGCGTTCGTCCGGTGTCATGTTCGAATTGTCATCTTTAGGACTCTTTCGGTTCGAATAATTACCGGACACCAATGCGTCATGGACGATTTCCGAAAGCGTTGCCGGCTCAAGCAAACCGACCGACTTTGCTTCCTGCAAAATCATGTTTGGAAGCGTTACCGTTACTTCAATACTTGACATTGTTCGACTCCTCATGCGTAAATCACTGACCTTTGCAACCTTAACGATATTATAGACAATCTACTGACAAACGCAATCTTTCGATAACGGCTATGTTCACTTTAGCGGCAGTTCAATAGGACAGCGTTTTTTATAACACTCAAGAGCAGCAAACACTACTTCATGACTGCGCACCGCATCGCCCAAATTGCAATGGGACTCAACATCATTAGCAACGCAATCAATGAAATGGTCAATCTCCGCCTGAAACGGATGATGCGAAACATTACTGGAATCAGGACAAATCGTTGGAATCTCAACCCAATCGGTTTGCGCCGGAAATGATTCCGACCATACTTTATTGTCAACGGCTGTACCCCGGTCGCCGAAAATCCGTATCGGAAAACGATACGGCATCACACACTCGGCATTGACGCAAATCTTTGCCTGAACGCCGTTTGCGAACTTGATGAGAATCACTTCGAGACCGTCGTATTCCATCGGCGGAGCATTATCAATCCACGTATTGTTAATCGGATTATATTCACGTGTTTTGCCTTTGCGAAAGCCGCCGTTCATTGCATACACTTCGACCGGTATTGCCGCTTTGCCGCCTTCCGTTGTTGCGAGCCAGCGGGCAGCATCAATCGCATGACAGCCGGCAACAAGCGATGCACTGACACCTTGTTTGATAGTCCGTGCGTCGTTCCAGCCGCCCCACCAACTGCCGTTATAACTCATGTAGTCAACTTCGACATAATACGGATTGCCGAAAACGCCTTCGGTGAGCATCTTCTTGAGCATAACAAGCAGCGGATTCCAGCGCAGCACAAAACTAACAACGGTTTTGACCTTCGCCGCTCTAACGGCATCCTGCATTCGCCGCAGTTCGTCCAGTGTTGTCGCCGCTGGTTTTTCGATGACAATGTGTTTTCCCGCCTTTGCGATTTGAATAACCTGTTCGCAATGCAGATGCTGCGGCGTGCAGACAGAAACAACATCGACATCACTCCGCTTCAACGCTTCAGTCAAATCGGTGAACACTTCGGCTTCAAAACCGACATCCGCCATCAGACGCACAGCGTTGTCTCGGTTAATATCGTTGACCGCAACGATTTTGCAGTTGGGATTATTCCGATAAGCCGCCGCGTGTTGACGTGCAACCCAGCCGGCACCGTTAATTAAAATTCCGTACATAATAAATTAGGGGTTAGGGGTTTCTTTGTCATATTATTTACACATTCGCCGTCATCCAGTTCCGCTTTCGGTTTAAGTTTCCATTGAGTATACCGGTGCAGATATTCACATCGTCAACGACTTGGAAGTCGTACATTCCGACACAAATGAAGTCAGCACCGCCATCGAAAGCATAACGGAAGCCGTCCTGCGGTTTCAAAGCACCGGCGGCAAGAACCTTGAATGCAATCCACGGTTCCTTGCGTTCTGCCATGAACTCCGCCGTTTCTTCCGGTCTTCGGCAAAAGATATTATCATGTTCCGGTTGTCCGGGACGAGCCGACCAGTATCCGAGATGGTGATATGTCTTCATCCAAAAATCAGGTACGATGCCTAATTCGATGCATTTTTTGCAGCCCTCGATACGATGCGCTCCGATTCCGGCTGGATAACCTTCGTAGCGAATCCGCTGCAAACATTGTGCGATGATGTCGAATTTCTGCTCTTCCCGCTGAAAATATCTATCCGTCACATTTCCTATAACGTAGATTAACGAAGCACCAGCGTCAATCGCTCTTTTAACGCCGTCGGTTGCAAGCGTCTTATCATCATTGCCGGTATCAGCGATTAACTGCATTTTTCCGCCGGTTTTTTCCCGATAAGGGAGAATCAATTTACTAGCAACGCTAGGCGTTGTCAGGAACGTATTGATTCCGCATGCTTCGGCAAGTTGGAAGGTCTCATAAATTTTTTCTTCTGTATGGTACGCTTTGACGAGGTCGGAGGCATACAACAGGTCGCGGGCGTGCGCCCAGCCGCCGATTAGGTTTCCGCCGAGGAGCATTCGGGAAACTTCAACGTTTCCAATTTTCGAGACCGGCACCTTTTCTTTGAGGTCGGCGAGTTTTGCCCAGTTGGTATTCTGCAACACCGCTTCAGAGCAGGTTTCGAGTTCTTCGGCAAGAATTTTTTCCTCACGAGTGGCAAACGAAGCCGCCGCTGTTCCGCCAAGCAATAATTTGGCGAGCATATCCCGCCGGGTCGTTTTTTCTGACATCGAAATTTTCTCCTGTTAAGGCGTGTTTAAGTCATCGGTAATGGGTGTCTCAAGTTTGTCCGATTCTATCACAGGTACATCATTCGCCGGTATCGGCGGTTCCGGCGGTACATCCAGTCCTCTGCCCACCGCCAAAACAGCAACGGCGATGACAAGAACGAAAATTCCGGCTCTTATCCATCGGACTGCCGCTCTTCCGGCGTTGCGCCATTCGCCGGTCAGAAAACCGTTGAAGTTGCCGACAATAATCGCTAATGCCGTGAAAATTGCGAGCGACACGCTGACATTACCGAGCATACTCACCGCTAGACCGAAAAAGACGAGGGCAGCATCGTGCAGCACCGCCATGATGAACGCAATCACGATGGCGGCAACGGCTTTCGGCGAAACAAAATGTTTCCACGTTTTGTTCTGATTCAATTTCATGACGCAGTACAAACAAGCCGAAAAGAAGCCGCCGAAGAGAATCAGGAAGGTCGCAGGAAGGGAGTCGCGCCAACCGGCGACTCCAGCCGCAATGGTCGTTTCGACAATACTGCTGCCGCCCGCATACGAATTGGGAATCGCAAAACTGAACGCAATACTGTAACAACCGCAAAATACTCCCGAAACAAGGGCTAGCAGCAAACCGGGCAAAGCACTTTTCTTCGGTTTTTCGGCTTCCGTTACCGGAGCGTTATTGGCTTCGTTGGCGGCTTTAAGCACTCCGGCGCGTCCGCAAAGAACTATACCGACAAGACAAACCGCAACACCGCCCAGAATAACGATTCCCGACAGCGTTTGGATTTTTTCCGGCGTGTGAATCAGCATCGGTCCAAGAGAACCGGCGATGAGCATCCCGCCGTAATTGATTCCATAAGCGAGCGACAATCCGATGAAGGCGAAACTTAAGCCGAGCGTCATAGAACCGAGACCCCACATGAATCCAAACATAAGCGGAAGGAGCAATCCGAGAACTCCGACCTTTGCGTAAATTGCAAAAAGTTCCGGAACTAGCATCGGTCCGGCAGCAAGCGGCAATACCAATGTTACAAAGAGGAAAACCGGACCCCAAAGGTTCTCCCACGGCAAGTCCTTCGATACAAACTTGCTCGGCAGAGCAAAGGACCCTGCACATATCGAACCAAGCAGCAGAAGAGTGAAACCGACAACAAACTCAAACATGAGGGCTCCTTTGGAAATGGGTAAAAAAAGTATCGTTCAACGTTAATTACAAGTCGGCGTTAATCACAGGTTGGGAAACGCCAGCCGCTGCGGAACTCCGGTTTGAAATGCTTATTGACAACATCCGAATCGGTTTTCATCGCTTCGGGATTCCACGCAACTTTGTCAACCGCTTCACGGTGCATGTTCGCGGCAACGCAAATTGATTCCATGTAAGGCGCGGCATACACGAAATTACATTCGCATTGTTCCGGTTTGCCCGCTTTGATTGCCTCGACCCACTGCCGCTGATGTCCAACACCTGGCGGATACGTCGGAGCAGGCGGCTGAAAATCGGCGAATTTTTCCTTTGGAAACAAAGTATGATAACCGTAATGAACTTGCAGCGAACCTTTTGTACCGACAAACAGGACACCCGACTTCGGCTTTGAATCGATTAAACCATCGGCGATGCCTTCCGGTCTGCGATTGCCGTCGTACCAATGTACTTTCAGCGTTTTGCCATCCTTTTGGAGATGCACAAATGTTACATGCAAGTTATCCCGGTTATAAAGTTTGTGCGGCGGTTTCGGACCATCGACTTCGATAGTTGTCGGCGGCGTAAGATTTAACGCAGTCCAAATCAAGTCAATCGTGTGCGGTCCCATTCCGCTAACCCAGCCGTTGCCGGAGTGCCAGTATCCGTATCGGGTCCATCCCAGATATGACTCGTGAAACGGTCGATACTGCGTCGGACCAAGCCAAAGGTCATAATCCAGCCACGCTGGAACGGGGGATTCATCGACAGGGTCTTCCTTGGGAACGTAGGTACCGTCACACCAATTATGAACTTCGGTGACTTCATCGATGGCACCCGCTCGAATCAATTCAATAGAACGATAGTAATGTGCATCTTGTCCGCTGCCCCTAGCACGAACTTGGGTGCCGGTTTGCGTACAGAGTTTCTTTTTCTTTGCGAAATTCGCCATCTGTCGGGTTTCCCACACGGAGTTGGCAAGCGGTTTTTCGCAATAGCAGTGCAGACCGAGTTCCATAGCACTACAAGCGATGATGCCGTGCGTGTGGTCGAGTGTTGCCACAAGAACGGCATCCAGTTCTTTGCTTTTTTTGTCGAGCATCTCCCGATAGTCCTTGAATCGGTGTTCGACCTGATATTTGTCGGACTGAGCGGATAGGTTGTTGGCATGGACATCACAGAAGGCAAGGAGTTTTTCCGAGCCGCCGGTGTCGCGAACCAGTTCGGCGATGTTTGCGCCGCCGCGTCCGCCGACTCCGACTACGGCGATGTTCAATTTCGAGTTTGGACTTTTCTCGGCAAGAACCGCCGGAGCGGCAACCGCTGCCGAAGAAACTGCGAGTGATGCCTTCAAAAAATGTCGGCGGGAAAACAATTGATGTTTCATATTATTTATAAAGGAAAAGGGGTTATAAAAAGAAAATAATGTAAACAGCAGATATTTGGATTCATTTATTTGGGTTCTTTATTTTTCGCACAATGATTTTATCACCTCCACTTCTTTCTGCGAATATGGAGTTCCGTCCTTGCGGAAAATATCGTGGAACCACAAGGGCGGTTCCGGTGTTTCGGGCAGCGGTTCGCTCCACTTGAAAATCGTATTGGTTTTTCCCGCGACTAGTCCCCAATTGATTGCTCCGATATTTTCGGCTTTCAACATCGGCATGATTTCCTGAAATGTACTGTTAAAGTGACGTGCCATGTATTCGGTGCATATCATCGGTCGTCCGTAACTCTTCAAGGATTCCACGAGTCCCTTGTGTTTTGCCAAATCCTGATAAGTGTGATAGGTGATGATGTCCGAATTTTCCAATTGGAATTTATTTAGTTCGGTGGTCAATGCGCCGGTCCAGTACCCAATGGACAACGGCTGCGAAGGATTGACCGTCCAAGCCCAGTCAAATGATTTTTTTACCAAGTCCAAACTTTTATTGCCGTATTTGCTGTTGCCCGGTTCGTTATACAAGTCCCACAAGAGAATACGTTTATCGTCTTTGAATGCGGTGAGTACGTCTTTCACATAGATTTCGAGTAAATTTATCAACTCCGGCTTCTCGAATAACAAATCGCCAGGGTCACGCACCCAGCCGGAATTGTGAATTCCCGGCTGGGGTTCCGGCTGCTTGCCGACGAAATAAGTTGCGTTCCAGCAATCATCAAAGAAGACAAACATGGTGACTATTCCGTGTTTGTCAGCAATTTCCAAGTATTTTCCCATGCGTTTTTTGAAACCGTCTTTACCGGCATTCCAAGCAGCATGGTGCAGATACACCCGCATGCAGTTCATGCCAATGGCGGCTGCCCAACCCAGTTCGCGGTCAATCGCCGCCGGGTCGAATGTTTCCGCCTGCCACATTTCTAATTGGTTAATGGCATTACTTGGCGTGAAATTACATCCCCGCAGCCAGCCCTTTTGCTGGTACCACTGGTTTGCCTGCTCCTTCGTCCATGGAGATGTGCGGGGTTGGTCGGCAAGGAGCGGCATCGTCAAAAAAATGAATACACCGAAAAAAACAAATACGCGAAAACTTTTGAAATTCATAATTTTTCCTTTGGAAATAAGGTGTAAAGGCAGGAATTCTACTTGTTCTTGAGAATTTCGCCTTGCGGACAAACTTTATCGAAATTCGGTGTCAGGTCAAGAACGATTTTTCCGGTCACAAACGCAATCAAATCAGAAAAGACCGATTGTACCAGCGGTGACTTCCACCGTTCATTATCATGACCAAACGCTGTATAAGCAACATGCCCTTTGCCTTCTTTGCGAATCCAGGTCGAAGGATAAGGAGGACGGTCATAACAGGCATTCCCGCCGTCTTTTTTCATTTCTTCCGTTTCCTGAACCAAAAGCACACGCATGTCGCAGTTGAAATTCTTTATTGCATACCATTCGTCGGTGAAACGGAACATCGATGCACCTATCGCCTTCAATGACGGTACGTCAACCG
>WRCR01000195.1 GCA_009783865.1 Planctomycetaceae bacterium
AATATGCATACCTGTTCAAAATTGATTATGCTCCGAATTTGGTGTGTTAATATCTTTTTGCGGACAGGTCTTCCGTATTCCGTATTGAAGAATTTATTTGTCATTATCAGTATCAGCAGTCCGTTCTCTTTCAGTAAGTCGAGTCCTCTTTCAAGAAAATAGACACTCAAATCGGCAGTCCCGGAGTGAACCTCATAATGCTTTAAGTTTAGGGCAATCTTCTTTAATTTCTTCGCTTCAACATACGGCGGATTACCGATAACAATATCGAACTTTTCAATGCCGAACAAGTCCTTCGGCAATTCATGCAATATATCCGCGCAGACGAAATTCGTTTCCAAATTCGGCAGCGGTTTAATGCCGTAATTATCTTTGCGTCTGTCGGGAATAACATCTTGCATGAGCATCAAGAACAGCCGCAGTTGCGTGATTTGTACCGCTATTGGCTGAATGTCAACGCCGTAAATAATCTTGCGGATGATTTCCAACTTTTGACTATACTGTTTTGATTGCGGTAATTCATGATGCGGGTCAAGCCGACGCATAATCTCATTCACGATGCCGCAAGGAAAGGCACCGCTGCCGCAAGCAGGGTCGAGAATCTTTATATCGTTTAGCGAGCGGTTCGTAGAATCGCACGCTTCATTCACCATATAGTCAACAATCTCACGCGGCGTATAATAACTGCCGGATACTTTACGCAGTGTTTCCTTGCTGTCGGCATCAATACATGCAAGCAGCGATTCAAACACCTTGCCGATAAATTCAGGGTCAACCGCTTCAACGCATTTTTCGCGGTCAAGCAAATCGTCAAGCGTCAACCTGTATTGATACTGCGATAGAATTGTTATAATACCCGCAACTTTATAATTACCGCCGAGTTCCGACAAATACTGTGTCTGTTCTTCCGAAAAGAAATAATCATCGTTCAATGCTATTTCATCACCTTCATGTTCTGTAAAGATACCGCCGTTGAGAAACGGAATTGCATCGAACTTGTCTTTAACAGAATGGACATTTTTTATAAGTTGTTTATACTCGATTTCTTTACGTTCTTTAATCGGTGTGTTGAGACAATGAAAAAACACATTGCGCAGCACCGCGTTGTAATAACGATACTCTTCGTTTTCTTTGAAATGTTCTTTGACGAAACGTTCATCGAAAAGTTCTTTTGGAATGAGTCCTTTCTCTTTGAGAAAGAAGCAGAACAGCAGACGCACGATGTGCCGCAGTGCGGTTTCAGAATCGTACAATTTAGCCGGTACTCCGGCTTTCCCCGGTACTCCGGTTTCTGTTACCCAATAATACCAATTCCGTATTTCGAGAAAGAATTTTTCACAGAGTGGTTTAGCGGGGGCTAAAGCCCTCACCTCTTTTTTAGTCATCTTTTACTTATTTTTTACTTACTCTCGACTTGCACGACGTTACCTATCCATTGACGCAGCACTGCGGCGGCGGCATCGGGATTCTCTTCTATCAGTTCCGCTATCTCTTCCCGCAATGAACGAATCGATTTGTCGAAACCGTTCAATGTCCGGCTGACACCGTCTTCTTCCGCCGCAGCCGCTGCAGCCGCTTCCGCTTCTGCCTTTGCCTGGGCAAGTGCTTCCAACCTGTCCATCGGAATTTCCGGTGCTTCGTAAATCACAATCGGTTCCGGCTTTCGCGGCTTGCTGACACCCCAAAGAACACATAAGCCCGCAAGTACTAATCCCATTAAACCGAGCGTTTGCCAATGTTCCGAAAGCCACATTGCAATCTGCTGCCATGCCGTCAACGGCACTTCTTCCGGTTCGGGAATCTCTTTGTAGAACGCAACGTAAACGCAGTCCAATGGGTCTGGACTCTTCGGATCGCGGTAATCCTCTAGCAACTTTCCAACAGAACTCCGCGTGGTCGTTCTAATAACTTCCTGCTCATCTTCAAGTTGTTCGGGAGTCGGTTCTGGATTAGCATTATCCTTCGTTTTATTTTTTGCTATCCACATTGTGCGGACATATTCTTCCGGTATCCGCAGTGAAGCGAAAATTCGTTCCGGCACCAGCGGAATGTTTTCGCCCTTTGATTCTTTGCCCTGAATACCCCAGGACTTTTCCTCTTCGTGTGTCTTATCAGTAATCAGATGTCCGCCGAAAAGTCCGAGCCGCGGGTCAATCAGCGGTCGGTTCAAAGATGCTTCATGTCCCGCTCTTCCGCTGCGGCTGGCACCTTCATTGCGGTAATCGGTACCGCGTAAATGTTCGTGAATCACTGCTTTCGGTTTCTCGTGTATTACTTTGAAGTATTTCTCGATGTCTTTGCATAAGGTAACGGTTGTTGCAACGTGCAAGCCCGGTATGTTCAGAAGCCCTTGAATTTTATTTTTCCATTTTTCTTCTTCTGATGATTGTACGCGGGTATAATTTGTTGCGCCGCCGATTTCTTCACCGCCGCCATTGTAAATCCGGTTATTCTTGGCATCGACAATGTTGACCAGTTTCGGGTCAGTTCCGAAAGCGAAGGCAACAAGTCCGCCGATTGCCGAAACCGTGCCGATGTCCAAATCCTTGTATCCGATTGTTTCTACGTTGACTCCAATGGTTAAAACATCTTTTTTTGCCCAAACGTTTTTGTCCCAGTCGCGCCGCTTATTCGGGTGGACTTCGGCGGATTTAATTCCTTCCAATTTTGAAATTGAATCAGAAACATCCAGTGCCTTCGCCTGAAACATCTTTTCCGTTTTGGAAAGATTGCTGTCCCACGGCGATAACTTTTCTGCGGTTTCAAAGGAAGTTCTGCCCGATATACGAATTGCTTTTTCCGCTGCGATTTGAGCGGTGTAAGATGACTCCTGCGATTTTGGGACCTGTAATTGGTCGCCTACCCAAATGTGGTCTCGCAGTTTGGCTTTGCTTAATGCGGACTGAACGGCGATTTTATCTTTGGCATCAAAATTATAACCGTCAAAAACAAAAACATACTTCGATTGCGGGTCGGCGGGTTTGATGCTTCCGGCAATCAAATAGCCGAGTGAGCATAAAAGAACGAGCGACAGAAGAACCGTCAAGATGCGGTTCCCCGGTGTCATGCTCAAGTACAATCCTTTGAGTTGTTCGTAAATCTGTTTGAGATGTTCCACAAGATGCGATTACGAGAAAGATAAAAACATAACAATCCTTCTGCGGATAGTAACGATTCCGTTGAAATGAAGCAAGAGCGATTTGCGGGCGTAGGATTGAAATCCTACGCTAAATAAAATGCGAATTTCGCCGGTCTGCCTTCTTCGAGAGTTCCGAATTCATTTTCAATACCCAAAGCAGCCGCAGAAGCGAAGGTTGCCATCGAAAAGAATTTTTCCAATGGTACTTCAGTATGCAGCGAACTTGCAAAACGAATCTCGTTGAGAATACTCAAATCCGGTGAAGAAGCCGTGCTGTCCGTGCCGAGCAAGACATTTACGCCTAAATCCAGCATATTTTTCAAGGGATATTTATCATATCCGAAATAAGAATGTGAACGCGGACAATACACGACCGACATCGTTTCACGGTACTGCGCCAAAAACTGCAATTCCTCGTCTTGCAGATAATTGCCGTGAATGATGAACGCCTTCGGTGCCTCGGAAAGCAAACGAAGATAATCCATCGGCGAACTCGGCTGCGAACCGTTCTGCAAAATATGCTTCGGGTCGTAGTCCGCATCCGCCTTCCGCATAAAATCGAGCAAAGCACCGCTGTGCGTTTTCAATAACTGTATCTCTTCCGGCGATTCTGCCAAGTGCATCGCAACAGGTACATTTTGTTTCACCGCAAACTCCAGCAGCGCAGGACAAACCGTATGCGGCGCGTGCGGCGAAAGTCCGTAAAAACGTTCCGCCTGCTGTGAAGTCCGTTCAATTTCGGTAATGCGGTTTTCGGTCTGTTCATTATTCCACGCAATAACTTCAGCAAAAGGAAACAAGCGGGGAGGTCTCGGACGTCGTGAATATAATTCATTCAACGGAAAAGACAGCGGCATTATATCGGCAACCGCAACGGATTCTGCTAAAAAAGCAGGACGAAGCAACGCACTCCAAACCGCAGTTGCTGCATCATATTTTTCACTGCGGCGGAATCGTAAAAGTGCTTCAACCCAAGCGGTAAAAGAGCGGCGTTCATTTTCCAGCGGAACATCAAGCGGTGCCTGCACTTGCGACAACTCCAGATGAGTATGCATGTTGATAGTGCCGGGAAGCACAATAGTATCTTTGCCGAAATCATAAACAGTGTCTTGAGTCGGATACGTAGTAAAAGCGTCTATCCGGTTTTCAACTACGTTGACAAAATAATTTTCAAGTACCTTACCGGTCATCGTATAAATCAGACCGGCACTGATAGAATAACGGGAGTTATTTAATTGCGGCATCGCTTCGGGTAAAATACGAAAGTGTAAAGTATCACGATACTTCGTATTATACCAAATTTAGCAATACCGATATTGTTGTATGAAGAAATTTTTTACGATAAAACGCCCTGCCGTTTATGTTCTGATTGTCTGGCTTGCGTTTCTCGGTATGCACGGGTATTACTTGTTGCTTGACGTTTGGAATACGCCGCATCCGACGTATTTACCGCTCTTTAGTTTTATCGGCGTGCAGGGATTTGCCTTGTTTCTTGCCGTCATTGCCGGTGCTTGGCACTTTGTGCGCGGACCGCAGCGATTGCAAACGGCGATGTGGATAATACTCGGTTTTCTTCCGGTCTTTCTTTGGTATTCGCTGGTGTCGCTCAGTTTTCACGCTCTTGAAGAACGGAGGTCTCATCAGGTTGAGGCGAGTTGGTGTTCTCTAACGACACAATCCATCGCCGCCGCACTCTTTGATGGAGCATGTCGCTGGACGCTGCCGCATCGTCTCGAAGGCGACCGCGTCGTCATGTTCCACGATTCGATGATTAACGACCCTCAAAGCGATTTGAAAAAAATGGACGAATACATCAAAAAAGAAGAGGAATATCTCGGTACTACGACACCGGTAAAAATTCACTGGATGCGTGCTGAATTGCTTGGATTGACGGGACTCGCGCTATCTCACATCGCCCTTGCTCCGTCTGAAAAGATGGGTATAGGTTCCATTGATTACCATGAAGCGGCGCACAATATCATTGGCACTCCGACGGCAAGTATGGTCTATACCGGACGTTATCCGCCGGCTTTTTTAGTTGAGGGTTGGGCAATGGCACGCAGCGAAAAATGGGAATCGCTTGCCAGAGAGTGTTGGCTTCTGAAACAATCTCACCAAGCGTTGACCTTGCGTGAAGCGGTCTCCGATGTGTATTACAACCAAATGGATTACCGCCTCTATCAACAGGGCGGCGCATTTGTCAAGGTCTTGTGCGATAAATTCGGGCCGAAAAAGTTTCTGGAACTCTATCGGAACTGCACCCGCAAGACATTTGTGCAGGACATTGAACGCATTTACGGCATGCCGCTCGAAGAACTGGACGCACTTTATTGGCAAGAAATTGAATCATATCGGGCTTCGCAAAGGTCTTTCGACAAAGCGATAGAAAATTGTTCGCCGGAAGAAAAGGCGTTGCTTGATGAATTCCGCAAAGCATACGAAAAGCAAATGCAGGATTTTTACCGATTGACGCAAAACTGTACACTGGAAACTGTTTTGAGTTCTTCTGTTCGCAGTCCCGATTACGAATCAGACGGCAGAGAAGAATTACTCTTTCAAGCAAGAGACGGACAATGGGCGCGGGCTCATAAAAAATTTGAAGGAACACGAAAAGAATTATCCAAAGAGAACGGCGTGAAAACGGAACGAAATACAGAACGGATTGATTGCGGTTTGATGACACCGAATGAAAGGATAACTACATTTCAGTATTCCAGCAGCGAAAAGAATTCTACGCAGCAAAACACTTGGCGAAATGAAATTTTATCACAACATCAGGAATTCGAGCAGCAGCGTTTCAGGCGGTTTCATTTGAAGACGTTCCACCCGTTCTCGCTGTTTTTCACGGGATATGGTCATTCGTTCTCGGTCCCTGATGAATATATGTGGGAACCGCCGATAGGTACGATTATTCAAAGTGTCGTTGCGGAAGGCGATACCATTGTCTTGACATTGACAACGGCAGATGCAAGGGAACAGACACTTACACTGCGCATGGACCGCAGCCGCAATTACCTTTTGCTTAACGCCGAGAGCCGTGAAACGTACAAAGAAAAAACGTTTGAATCCTTCGATGTTCGTGAATACGGCAATTCGATTGATGGTGTGCCGCAGTTGAAAAAACGTACTGTATCAAGGGTCGGACTGGACAGCCGCAACACGGCAACAACGGAAGTCGTCCGATTTGACCCCGCACCGGTCAATGAAGATGTTTTTCGTGTGGAAAATCTGCCGTTGAACGTTTCAAAAACGAAAGAGCGGATTTCGGTGGAACAACGAATGCGGCGGCACGGGACGATTGCTGGATGTTGGCTGGGCGTACCGATTTTGGTTATCTTTTTAATGCGATGCTCTCGAACGTCTCCGCAAAAAATTGATGAAAAAAAGGCGTAAATCGAATTTTCGTACAAGTGCCAGCAGTTTTCACATTGAAAAAAATATGGTAAAATGCCGTTTTTCAAACCGTGATTTTCAAATGAAAGGAAATTTTATGCGTTCACAAATATTTTTTGTGCTGTTAATTCTCGCCGCAACAACGCTCCTTGCCGACGAAGGAATGTATCTCTACAAAGTACCGCCGGTCAAGCAGGTCAAAGAGAAATACGGTTTCGAGTTGACACCGGAGTTTCTCAAGCACCTGCAATTATCGACCGCGCGTTTCGGTGCCCGCGGCACCGCTTCGTTTGTATCGTCCAACGGATTGATACTGACGAATCATCACGTCGGTTCAAGAAATATCTACGAATTAAGCACGCCGGAAAACGACCTTATGGAAAACGGCTTTGTAGCAAGAACCCTCGAAGACGAATTGAAATGCAGCGGACTGGAAATTCTCGTGCCGGTTTTGGAAGAAGACGTGACCGACAAAATATCTTCTGATGATGCCGCGCTTCGCAAAAAGCAAATTGCGAACATGGAAAAAGAATGGACGGACAAAACGAAACTCCGATGCAGCGTGACAACATTATATCAAGGCGGCAAATACTATCTTTACGGATATAAGATTTACAACGATGTCCGGCTCGTATTTGCACCGGAGAGCAGTATTGCGTCTTTCGGCGGCGACCCCGACAACTACGAATATCCGCGCTTCTGTCTTGACTGTGCTTTGTTCCGTGCTTATGAAGACGGCAAGCCCGCTAAGGTTGAACATTTTTTGAAATGGAACGTAGGAACAAGTTCATACGCTAACGGCAATCTCTCATTTGTTTCCGGTTTTCCGGGCAGAACAGAGCGGGCGT
>WRCR01000196.1 GCA_009783865.1 Planctomycetaceae bacterium
CGATGGTGTCATGGGCGTTCCGATTACGTTTATCGATAAATACAACCCGGAACAATTTGAGATAGTGGGACATATGCACAGCGGCGATTACTCACCGGCAGTGGAGGCGTTAAGAACTAATCCAAAACGCAGGCACAGAGGGATTTTGCCGGGAAGAACGGAAGAAATTTACGCGCGCATTTTAATTCGCAAGAGAGTGTGATAATGCTGTCGGCTCAATATTCGTCCGCCATATCTGCAATTCCCGGTTTCTACAATTCCCAGTCAGGACGACCGGGACATGAAAGGATAATTCTGCCGGAGTCGCGGTACAAGGTTACCGTTCTGCTGTGCGAACCGCCGACATCTTCTGCAACAGCACCGAGTCCGAACTGCCAAAGAACCTTCTTTGCGGCAAGAACGTTCCGCTTGCCGATGTTAAAAGTATTATTCGGGTCAGCAACATTTGCTCCGCCAGCCATTTTAATAATGAGATTAGACGGCTTTGACAGCGAACCTGCCGTTTTTTTCATTTTTTCCATCAAAGCGGGAATTCCAGTGTCGGCGAAATATCCCGGGAGTTGTTTCGCTCTTTCCGGCGACACCAAAGAGTCCGGCAAAGCGATGTGGTCCATTCCCACACAGCGTGTTCCGCGGTCAAGAATCATCAGCGCAATACAAGACCCTAACGCCATAGTACGGATAATACCGCCGGATGCCGCTGTCGCACCATAATCCCCGACACCTAGCATTATTCTTGTTGAAGTATTCGGCTGACTCATTTATATTATTCTGCTTTTGAATTATTCAGCAGTTCTGTCTGTTTCTCAATTCATTATAGTACATTTAAGACGATAGTTATATCCCCCGCAATTTTTTACCTCAATAATCCCTGTAATGTCTGTGCAATCTGCGGGAGCGGAACAAGCCGTTCTACGCCGCCGCGTGCGTATGCTTCTTTCGGCATACCGAACACTACACAAGTTGCTTCGTCTTGTGCGATGCATCTCGCACCGGCATCCCGCATCGCCTTCATTCCATTTGCACCATCGGCACCCATTCCCGTGAGCATTGCTCCGATTGCTTTTTTACCGCAATTCTTCGCAACAGAGAACATCATTTGCTCTACTGAAGGACGATGTCCGCAGCACAACGGACCATCAAAAATACGCACAGCCCAATTTGTACCGGCATGGACGATTTCTAACTGTTTTCCGCCCGGTGCAATTAAAACGCGTCCATCAATAATTTTATCGCCGTCTTCCGCTTCTTTCACAATAATCTGTGCTAAACTATTTAGGCGGTCTGCGAACATCTTCGTGAACCCCGCGGGCATGTGCTGCACGACAACGGTGCCGATGAAATTTTTGGGCAGCGCGCAGATTACTTCCCGCAACGCTTCAGTTCCGCCGGTCGATGCCCCAATAGCGCAAATTCGGGTAGATGCCATCTGTCCACCTATTCCGCCTATTTTTTGATTGACTACCGTAGAACTCATTCCGGTTTCCGGTGCATACTGCTTGTGTTTCCAATGTGAAACATTGGCGGTCGACGCGATTTTAACCTTTGTTCTCAACTCGTCAATCATTTGTTCGGGAGAACCGTCTTTGGGCTTTGCAACGAAATCAACGGCACCGGCTGCCATTGCTTCGAGGGTTGTTTTCTGACCGCGCTCCGTTAAGGAACTGACCATAACCGTCGGAATCGGATACTGCGGCATCAAGCGGCGGAGAAATTCTACTCCGTTCATCTTGGGCATTTCGACATCGAGGGTCAATACATCTGGACGAAGTTTAACAATCTGGTCGCGTGCCTGAAAGGGGTCACCCGCTTCACCGCACACTTCAAGATTCGGGTCTTTCGACAACCCGTCATTTAGAATCTTTCTGACGAGCGGTGAATCATCGACTATCAATACACGAATAATCCGCGGGGGCATTGTATTTTGGGTAGTAATTTTGTTATTCACGCTATTTTAACACAACTTTCCTGATTATAACGTACAAAATACCGTTTTTGCAATAGTCATGGGAATAAAAATTTTTTTAACCGCACGAAAATCGTCAAATTCTGTTTATTCGTAAAATTCCGTTTTATTTTTTTATTTTTTATATTTTACCCCTATTGACTTTTACGAAAATTTCCTGCATAATCAAATATAGTTATAACGGTTGTCCGTTATTTGCCGTTTTTTGTCATTTCCTGCTTTGGTATTGCATCTGTTGTTTAACTTCCATCAGCGGCGAGTTGCCGCTGCCGACAGAAGCGAAGCGGGGAACATTAATGAAAGGTTGTTAGTATGAAGACAAGAATTTTGTCTGTGTTGTTAGTCGGCTTTGCGGTTATGGCGTTCAGCGTTTCCGCTCAAGCAGGCCTGTTCTGTAAGCGCGTCTGTGTTGATGAGTGCTGCTGCGAAGTCGTCATCAAGCAATGCAAAAAAATCATTTACGAAAAGCAGGAAGTTCCCTGTGAAATTACCGTCCGGGAAAAAGTTCCCTACACAGAGGTAGTTACAGTAAAAAAATGTAAACTCTTCTGCTGCAAGCCGGTGTTCATTGAAAAGGAAATTACTTGCTACAAGTGGGAATGCAAGAAAGTTCCGGGAACCAAGACGATTTGCGTTCCGAAGACCATCATCGTTGATGTTCCGGTAAAGGTTTGCCCAAAGAGGTGCTGCTTCCGCAAACATTGCAAACCGGTTGTCGCCCCGTGTGCCCCGTGCGCACCGGCAGCCGAAGGAGTAGCCGTCCCGGCTGTATCGGCTCCGTAAATCCTTACTGCCTGACTCCGGCTGTGAAGCCGCACCGAAAGCAGATTATGCTTGCAACTAGGTTTCGCCGGATGCATGAACAAGACAACAGCCGCAAACCATTCGGCATGCGGCTGTTGTTTGAACTATTGTCTCTCGGCGGACTTACCGTGTAAATTGTACGAGGCTAAATTTACAGGGCTAAATTTTGGTCAGTGTTGCTGACCCTATGCAGGTGGTCCATGTCGATGTAGAACACTTCGACTGCGTCTTCGTTTTTAATAGTGTACGGAATAGGCCATCCGACATTCGTTTGTTCTTCAAAGAATATCGTAATCTTGTAGTGGGCGTGATGCACCTGAACGGGTCCCACGAGCGGCATTACACGCGGCGGGTCAACGTAGTCCGCTATCAACTCCTTTGTGATGCCTTTGACATTGCGGAACGATGTTTCCATACCGGGAACTGCACCGGAGACCGGCCGGATTTTTTCCAGTTGACGGATACATTGGTCGTCAGACGGCGGGTCTAGTGCGACGTGTTCTCTTTCCACTATCGGTTCCAAAATAGCGACCTTGCGGTAGCGTTCTTTTTCATGCGCTTCGTCTTCAAAACCGCCTTGAAAATACGGGCTTACCGGTACCGGAATACCTGCGATACCGAGAGTTGGACCGCCCATCAGACAGCCCGTCGAGGTTATGATGACGTACAAAGCCAAACCGGCAAACGAAAAAGAAATGATTTTTCTCATCGGCTCATCCTTAATGATTGAAAAGCCGCCTCGGAAACAGTTAGTCAATCCGAAGCAAAATTCAGGGACTCCGCCCTGTCGGGTACGAAAAAAGCACCTTATCCTGTATGTTTTATCGTCAAATTCAGGACGTAAACTTGCGCATTATTTCGCATTTTTTGAACAATCGGCACAAAGAATACCGCCGCATTAAAAATTTATCCAGAACCGGCGGGCGTAAGCCCTTTGTAAGTCCTTTACCGGCGGGCGTAAGCCCTTTGTAAGTCCTTTACCGGCGGGCGTAAGCCCGCCGCACTTACCCCGATAGGTCGAGATTGTTGCCTGCATTACCGGAAATGTCTTTGACTTTTCGGTCGTTCTCTTCGTCTTTTTTTGCTTTCTGTTTGAGTGTCCACTGCCACATTTGCCGACCGTCAGCGTCTCTGTCTTCGGAGGACTTTTCGCTTTCTTTGCTGCCGCCGAGACCTTGCGACTGGGCTAATTTCTTATCTGCATCTTCTTTCCGCTCTTGAATCTGCGCATCATGAGGCAGGTTCGGCAATGGCGGAGTAAAACCGATACTCATAACTGACTCCTTCTAACGGCGATTTTACAAACTTGATAACGTCCGCATGATACCCGATTCGGACGAAAAAAGCAAGCGGCATTTGCCGGTCAGCATAAAGCGGGGCTAAAGCCGCCCGCCTCTTTGACGTTTTCAAAAAAACTGACGTTGACAAAAATTTCAAAATCGGGAATAATACCTGCGTCGTTCAGGGAACTGCCTTGAACATGGTTGTGGATTATCACGTACAGATTCATGCAGGAGGTATGAATGAGCCGCTCGTGCAAGGGAACGGAGTCCGTTTCCCTAAAGAAGACCTTAAAGTTTGTCTGCAAAAATCTTCAATGCTCTTTCGGTACCGACATTAAAGCCGGTTCCTGCACCACTGATGCCGAAAACGTCCGGCGCGGCGATGTGTATTTCGCTGTGCTGCCGCCGCTTGAAGATGAAGCCGCCGCTGACACCGAACTGACAGAACGGGTCGGCTTGGCAATTCATCACGGCTGCTGTGCCGTTGTTGCTGACCGACCGGTTATCGGAACGGAAACAGTGCCGTATTACATCATGCCGAATGTTGCGGAAGGATATGCCTGTTTGTGTCAGGCACTTTACGATTATCCGGCGAAGTCGTTAAAGATGTTCGGCATCACCGGTACAAGCGGTAAAACCTCGACTTCATATCTTCTGTCGGGTATTCTTGCCGAAGGCGGTTATCAAACCGGTTTAATCGGTTCACTCGGCGTGTTCGACGGCATTGAATATCACGGCGTTCCCGAAGAATTAACACCGGAGTTGCTGGCGTTTTATCTCGACAGAATGATTTCCAACGGCTGTACCAGTGCCATTGTTGAGGTATCAAGCAAGATGCTGACCGAAGGAACTCTCGGCGGAATCAAATTCGATGCTGTTTGCCTTACCAACATTCGCCGTGACCACATTGATTATCATCAAACGGTTGAGTCATATCGGAAGAGCAAGTTAGCAATTTTCAAGTATGCCAAGAAAAAAGCCCTTGCCGTCTGCAACATTGATGACCGCATTACCGAAGCGGTTGTACCGCTGATTGATTTACCGATTCTTTCTGTTGGAATGAGACAGCAGGCGGAAATCCAGGCGGCAACTGTGGAACGCTTTGCCGGTGAACAGACGTTTATTATTTCCGCCGGAACGGAAGCAGTGCCGTGCTGCACCAGAATTGTCGGCGATGAGCATATCTATAATTCGCTGGTGGCGGCGGCGTTGGGAATCGGATTGGAAATCGACATCAAGACCGTTGCCCGCGGCATTGGACGGGTTGAAAGCATACCGGGCAGAATGGAACGGATTGAATGCGGACAGAACTTCAATGTGTTCATTGATTCGGCAAGGACGACTGACTCGGTTTCCGGCGCATTGAAAACGGCAAGGGAAGTCACGGAAGGACAACTGATTTGTGTTTTCGGTGCGGCTTCTTATCATGAAGAGGCAAAGCGGCAGGTGTTCGCTAAGTCACTGGAATCATTGAGTGATACTATAGTATTGACGGCGGCAGCAGCGCAGATGGATTCTTCTTCGGCGGATGCGGTTTGCGGCATCGGCAAAAGATTTTCTTCGCCGGAAGAGGTTAACATCATGCCGGACAGAGCGGAAGCGATAGCGTGGGCGTTATCCGCTGCGAAAGAAGGCGATACGGTTTTGATTTTCGGAAAAGGCACGCCGGAAAGGGTAGAGGAAACAACCGGCAAGGAACCGTTTTGTGACCGTTATTTCACGAAGCAATGGCTTTATGAGAATCAATCGTGTGCGGTGTGAAAATTTTTCTACCGTCTGTTGTCAAGCAAGAACTATGCTGCAAAAACCCGGATTCAAGCAACTTTTCATAGCGGGGATTGAATTGAAACCGTTATAGTGTATAATCGTCGATGGTACTTGACTTTTTATATGAAGGTTGGTATATGCTCCTGTAGCTCAATTGGCAGAGCAACGGACTCTTAATCCGTAGGTTCTCGGTTCGATTCCGAGCGGGAGCAGTTTAAGTCCTTGAAAACAAAGGACTTGCGGCGACTGACGTTTCGGCGAAGTATGTAAAACATCTTCTGTAGGACGAAATTTTGCCGAACATTCTTACCAATTTTTCAGCGTTCTTCATAGCAAACATCTTTGCGGCGGTTTGGTAGTACGAAGTTTTCGGGACAAAAACGATGTCAAAACGACTGGCAATCTGCACAAAAAACCGTCGAAATTCTGCACGATTTGCGCCGTGTTGCTGCCTTTCAGAACCTACGGAGTTGTGTTCGCCTACAGCAAATCGCCGGTGGGTTGCGACAAAAAAGGTTCACCGCCAAAGGCGATGAACCGTTGCAAGGATTACCAATCCGGCAGCGAGTTGATAGCGTCAATCTGCTCCTGCTGGTCAATGTGGGTGTAAATGTTCATTGTCAGCGAAATGTCCGAGTGTCGGGCGAGGGATTGCGCCGTCTTGGGCGAGACCTTTGCCCTGCCGAGATTCGTAATGAAGGTATGCCGCAGACAGTGGAAGTCAGCGAACAGTCCTTTCTTGTTCAGATATTGCAGGAAGTCCGATTCGAGTCGTTGTTTTTCTTCGTCCGGTGTTTCGGATTCGGCAGCCCAGAATGTCTTCGCGGCGGTAAGGTCGAAGCACACCATTTTCGATGTTTTGCGTTCAACTCCGCCGCAGCGATGTGAAATTGGAAAGAGCAATTCATTTACCTGCGGATTTTTCATAGCAAGCCAATCTTTCAGTTTCTGCACAATCGAAGAGTGCAACGGAATAATATCCTGCCTGCGGTGTTTGGAATAACACGCATCAACTGTGACCGTTGCACATTTTTCATTATCGAAGTTGAAACTCTCTTTCGTTAAACTTCCGAGTTCACCTTTTCGCAAGCCGGTAAAACTTGCGATGAGATATAGAATTGCACGGTCAATACCCAAGATTCCTTCTATCGGCGGCCCCGTCTCGGCGGTATTTATCAGAAGTTGAAATTCTTCCGGAGTTAATGCTCTTCTGTCGTGTCGGCGGTCAATTCTATTGTTGAGAAGTTTCAGCGATTGCACCGGATTTTCCAAGAGCCGTTTGTTAAGATACAGCCAGCGGCAAAACGATTTGATTGCCCGAAGATAGTGGTTGCCTGTTTCAATACTGCAACCGTGTTCTTCCCGCAGCGATACCAGAAACTGTTCCACGTCGTTTGCCCGAATCTGCGAAGGGCTTTTCCACCGGCAGAATTCAACACAGCGCAGAATTTTTGCTTCAGTGTCGTTTATGTATCTCGACGTGTTATTGCGGGACTTCAAACTCTTCACAAAACCGTCGAGATGTCCCGCAATTGGTTTTTTCATTTCA